>JAIJEI010000033.1 GCA_022739095.1 Bifidobacterium sp. | reverse complement strand
ACCAATGCCATCGGCGCGCCGCTGGCCAGCTGGGCCGACGTGACGTTGCTGACGGGTCGTGACTCGCATACGATTTATGGCAATGCGATTTTTTCGTGCGTGGCCGATACCGCGCTCGTGGACATGCTGTACATGGGCGTGATTCTGTCCGACTACGGCCGTTTCTCCACCGCGCTCGACGAATCCGGTCGCATGATTCGCGATCGCGTATTCGAGAACTGAGCTGCTGCTTTATCGTGTCTTAGGCTGTATCTGGTCGTTGCTGCTTGGGTTGTTGACGATTTGGTCGCTACCGTCCTGAGGCATGTGCCAGCGAATACGTAGTGGACTTGGCGTGTGTATGACGTTCGATCTTGCCGCTCAACTCCAGCTGGTCCAAGAGCTGCGTCATCTGATCCTTGTTCAGACCAAGCGCTTTCTGCATGGTTTTACGGCTGAGCTTCACGCCGCGGAACGCGAGGAAATTGAGCGTGAACTGCTCCAACGTTTGAGGCGACGGTTCCAGCGTTGCCGTATCGAGCGGGCGGGTACTGACCTGATCGTCACCGTCCGGGCGCTCGCCGAATCCGCTGCCGAGAATCAGTGTCTGCAATGGCGCGCAGCCGATGATGCGTGCGCCGGCCAAAGCATCTGCGGCGTTATCCGTCATGCGCTGAATCGTGGGGAATGAGTACATTTTGGCGCGCTGCGCCTCGTCAGTGGTGCTGGGCGCGGCGGAAGCATCGGTATCGGTCCGATGCGAGGATGCGGCCTCGGCCGATACCGGGATGGGCAGCACCATTGCCACCGAAGTGGGGCCCACGCGCAGTTGCGGACTGACCGCGCTCTGCGCGTAGGCGTCCATAATGCGTTGAATGCCGGTACCGCAGTTCTCGCAGAGGCCCAGATCGGCGAACAATTCAGCCAAACGCGGGGTGCGTGGCTGGCATACGCCGTTGAGTAGATCGTTGATTTCCAAACCATCGGTCAGGCCGCCGAGCGACACGATCTCCAAGCGGGAATCGAAGATATTGATCAGTGTGGGGCCGGAGTACGTGTAATCGCGATGTTCCAGTGCGTTGACCAATGCTTCGCGCAGGGCTATGGCCGGGTGTTGGCCGGATTCGTTGATGCCGTTCAGCAGGGCGCTGGCTTGGTCGAGCTGGCGCAGCACCGAGCCGGTGAATGTGTGACGTTCGCGAATGGCGTTTTTGCCATTGCCCTCGAAAATGGTGGCCTTGATAACGAACGGGCATTGGTCGGACAGCAGGGTGGCAAGCGACGATTCGGTGGTGCTGGTGAAAGTGTTGTTGGTGCCGGTGTTGATGATGCTGCCGGCGAGGGCATTACCGGCATCGGCAGAGACGGATGCAGTCATGTTGGTCACAACCGGGCTTTCCCAATCCCTGCCTTCACTGGCAAAACGACCCTGTGCGTATGTGAAAGTGAGCTCACCACTATCGCCTGCGACGGTCTGGCCCGATGCGGCGTGATCTATGTTGCTCTCCGTTGTCCCCATATCGCCGATGGTACCGGTGCAAGCCGACGTTACGCCGAGGTGTTTTACACCCCTACGGCTAGACTTACATGAGTTTGGCCCCGTAGCTCAGCTGGATAGAGCATGTGACTTCTAATCTCAAGGTCGACGGTTCGAGCCCGTCCGGGGTCACGATGTAATAAGCCCTTGGTCCCTCATCGTTTGTGGGGGCCAGGGGCTTTTGGGCATTATGCCGGTCTGGGTCCGTCTGGAGCCTGAACCGTCGACCTCGAGATCAGCGGTTATATGCTTATCACTGCCATCCGGGAACACCCTTAAGGGGTGCGGCTCCTGCATAACGGCTATACTCTGACTTGAGATGTGCTGGATAATAACCAGCTATCGCGCGTCCGCCAATGGCGACGAACGAAGGAAGAAGGGCCCGTGCCGCGAGCAATCATCGAGGTAAGAAACCTACGCAAGGAATACCCCGTCGAGGATGAGACGGTGGTGGCGCTTGACCGTGTCAATCTCAGTATCCCGCAAGGCCAGATCTGCTGCATTTTCGGCGAGTCCGGCTCCGGCAAATCCACGCTGCTCAACCAGTTGGCCGGCATGGAAAAACCGACGCGCGGCGGCGTGCGCATCGGCGGTGTGCCCGTCAGCAGGCTCGACGAACGCGAATTGGCGGCCTTCCGCCAAAAGCATCTCGGATTCGTGTTCCAGTCGTACAACCTGTTGCCCAACCTGACCGCGCTGGAAAACGTGGCGATGCCGTTGATGTTCCGCGGAGTGCCCAAGGAGCAACGCGAGCGCGCGGCGCGTGGCGTGCTCACAAGGGTCGGTCTGGGACATCGCCTCGACCACTATCCGCGCCAGATGTCGGGCGGCCAACAGCAGCGCGTCGGCATCGCCCGGGCGTTTGTGACCAAGCCCGAGGTGGTGTTCGCCGATGAGCCGACCGGCAACCTCGACTCCAGAACCAAAACCGAGGTCATGACGATGATCTGCGCATTCGCCCATGACTTCAACCAGACCATCGTGCTGGTCACCCATGATCCGCAGATGGCCTCATACGCCGATCGCATCGTCACCTTGCTCGATGGGCGCATCACCGGCGACCGGCTCCTCGGTGCCGGATCCCCTCCTCCCCGCCCATCCGCATCATCCGCATCATCCGCATCATCCGCATCATCCACACCATCCAGCCAAGGCATGCAAGGAGCAGACCGATGAAGCATCTCACCCGCCGCACCATCGCCATCATCGTGGCGTTGCTGTCCTCACTCGCGCTGACGCTCACCGTCGTCTCCCTGCCGCGCCAGGCGTATGCGGTCGATGGCGCGGACGCGGGAGGCGCCGCGCAGGGAAGCGACGGCGGCGCCACGCCGCTCGCCGGACCGGTGCCCAACATCATCATCACCAACTTCGCGTATGGCGGTGATTCCGTGGCCGCCGGATCCAAATTCAACCTCGACTTCACCTTCCAGAACAAGGGACAGGTGGCGGTGACGAACATGGTCGTCACCGTGGACGGCGCGGAGGGATTCGCCATCGCGGGCGGCACGAACACGTTCTACGTCGACGCGCTGTGGGCCGGGTACGCGATGACGCAGACCGTGCCCATGCAGGCGCTCGCCTCCGCGAAAAGCGGCGCGCAGCCCGTGACCGTGAACTTCCGATACGAGTATGTGGACGCCGGCGCACGCTCCTCAAGCCAGTCCGACGTCAAGATCTCCGTGCCGATCAGTCAGCCCGACCGGTTCGAAATCAGCGATCCGGTGGTGCCTGACCAGGTGATCGCCGGCCAGGAAAACACGGTCACGATGGAATATGTGAACAAGGGCAAAGGCGATATCGCCAACGTCGAGGCCACGATGGAGGGCGAAGGTTTCGATGCCACGATGAAAACCCAGTACGTGGGCAATGTGGCTTCCGGTGCCACCGGCACGATTGGTTACGCTTTCACGCCGCACGCGTCAGGCGAGCTGAAGGCCACGCTCAAAGTCACGTACGAGGATTCCGACGGACAGACCAAAACCAAGGAATTCCCGCTCACCATACCCGTAACCGATATGCAGCCGACGGATGATCCCGGCACGACCGATTCGAACATGGATCAGAGCGCCAATCAGGGATTGCCGGTGCCGGTGTATGTGGTCATCGTCGTGATCGCCGTGGTCATTATCGTGGTGATTGTGCTGCTCGTGCGTCGCCGGCGCAAGCAGAAGGCCAAGAAGAACGACATTGATGAGGACTGGGATGATTGGTCCGAAGGCAAGGATGATAAGACCGATACCGGCGTGACGGATGGTGCTGCGGCAGACACCGCTCCTATCACACCAGTCACCCCAGCCTCATCAGTCGCACCAGCCGGCCCGTCCCACAAGGCCTGAAAGGCCCGAACATGCGATTCGGCGACATACTGCGGATCTGCAGACAAAACCTATGGCGGCGTAAATCCCGTACGATTCTGACCGTGCTGGGCGTTATCGTCGGCTGCTGCTCTATTGTGCTCATGGTCTCTTTGGGCCAGGGCATTAACGAGCAGAACGAGAAGATGCTCAAATCGATGGGCGATCTGTCCATCGTCACCGTGTACACCAACGGCTATGCCGGCCCGATGGGCGGTGGCAGATCGTCCGAGATGGGCGATACCAAGCTCGACGACAAGGCCGTGGAATCCTTCCGCGCGATGAGCGGCGTATCCGGCGTGACGCCGATGATGGACTTCCCTTATAACGTGACGGCCAGAGCAGGCGCGGGCGGTCGTTACATCTATGATTACGTGCGGATCATGGGCATCGACATGACCCAGTTCGACCAGATGGGCTACAAGCTCGTCGGTGGCGAGAAACCGGTCAAAAAAGACCAGGTGCTTGCCGGCGAATGGTTCGCCCATGGTTTCATGGACACCCTGAAGAACGGCGAACGACGCACCAGCACACGTGGCGGTCAGTATTCCTCATGCACGTTTAACCAAGCCACCGGCCAGTGTGAGGAAGATCAGGACGAAGATCCGTTCTTCGACCCGCTCACCGCGCAAATCAGTCTGACCACCGGCACCAATTATCAGGGCGACCAGCACACCATGAACATGTACGGCGGCGGTGGCGGCACAGGCGGCGCGGGCGGCAGCGCCGCGGGTCAGTCGGAAAACGTCACCCTCGATGTGCGGGCTTCCGGCATTGTGACGGGCGACTACAACAAGGGCTATGCCACCTCCGATGGTCTGGTCATGGATTTGCAGACGTTGAAGGAACTGGCCGCCAAAGTCGATCCAGCCGCCGCCAAAAAAGCCACCGCCTATGATCAGGTGCTGGTCAAGGCCGCCGACCTCAAGTCCGTGCCCGAAGTCGAATCGCAGATCAAAGCGTTGGGCTACGAGACCTCCTCCTACGAAGACATGCGTAAGCCGTTGGAAGAACAGTCGCGCGCTATTCAGCTGATTCTGGGCGGTATCGGTGCGGTTTCGCTGTTGGTTGCGGCCATCGGCATCGCCAACACAATGGTTATGTCCGTAACCGAGCGCACGCGCGAGATCGGCATTATGAAGGCGCTTGGCTGCTACGTTCGTGACATTCGCGTCATGTTTCTTGCGGAGGCCGGCGCGATCGGATTCTTCGGCGGATTGATCGGCTGTGTGCTGAGCGGACTGATATCGCTGGGCATCAACGTTGTCGGCGCGTTGTATGCGGGCGGCATGAGCGGCGGCATGGCTGGCGGTATGGTCGGCGGTGCGGGCGGGGGTTCCGGCGACGGTACCGGTGGCGGAACATCTATCTGGGCCATACTCTGGCAGGCGATAGTCGGTGGTGAGAATGTGACCCGCTATTCGGTGATTCCGTGGTGGCTGTTCCTGTTCGCCGTACTGTTTTCCACGCTGATCGGCTTGCTGTTCGGCTTCGGCCCGGCCAATAAAGCCGTTAAAATCCCGGCCCTAGACGCCATCAAAAACAACGAGTAATCATCTCGACCTTCCCCTGGCGAGGGAGGTGGCTGCCAAAGGCAGACGGAGGGAGGGAAGCCGAGGTGGAAACCGCTCCAGCTATCCACGTGACGAACTGAGGCGCGTCAACGAGTAATCGCCGCAACCACCTGCTCCACCGTCAGACCGTACCGCTCATTCAGCTCGTCCAACGGCACGCGGTCGGTGAATTCCTTGGTCGCGCCAAAGTTCAGCACGCGTGGATTGCGATCATGACCGGTCTCACCGGAATCGCCGGTCTCACCGGAATCCGCGGAATCGGCCACGCGATGATTCGCATAATATGCGGTTACTTTCTCGCCCCAGCCGCCTTCAAGCTGTCCGTCTTCAAGGGTGATGACCTGCTGGTGGCCATCACGCAACGACTCCAGTACGTCTGAATCCAGCGACGTGCACTGGCGCGGGTCGATGACCGTTGCCGTGATGCCGTAATCGGCAGACAATGCGGCGGCCGTCTGCTCCGCCAACGGATACACATTGCCCAGTCCGATAATCGCGACTTGCGAGCCCGTCTGATTGACCCGCCAATCCAGCATATGACGCCCACCGGCATGCTGAGCCGTTACGCTAACGGTCCCGCGGACTGTTGCGGCAGACACGCTCCCGCTAGCGGAGTTGACGGAGCTGGCGGAGGCTGGCAGCGAAGCTGACTGGGAGTGGTCAGCGATCTGCCCACCCGTCACCGGCAGCAGTGTCGCATCCCGTTCCGCCGTCAGAATCGCCTCGCCCGGCACTCGAATCACCACCGGACCAGCAGGGGCGTCCTCCGAACCGGCCGGCGCGGTAGCCCATGCCAAATCAGCCAGATAGTCGCGAGCCGAAGTCGGCACCAGCATCGTAACCCCTGGAATATTGGAGAACATCGTCACGTCATACGCGCCGGAATGCGTATTGTCCGAACCAGACAGGCCGCCCAGAAAATCAAGCACCGTGACTCGCGAACGGTTCAGGCTCATCTCCTGGAAGAACTGGTCGTACGCGCGCTGGAAGAAGGACGCCGTGGTGGCCACCACCGGCGTGCCACCCGCCCGTGCGATACCGGCAGCGTACGCCACGGCATGCGATTCGGTGATGCCCGTGTCTACATAATGTGCGCCCGCGCGCTCTCGGAACTTATGGGTGATGCCGTTCGAGCCCGGCGTGGCGGGGGAGATGACCACGAGTCCCGGCTCGGCGGCGAAACGCGGTTCGAGCGTGGACATCGCCATTTTGCCGTAATGCTTGCGCGGATCGTCCGGCTTGCCGATTGCGGCATCCGGATTCTGCCAATGCGAGGCCTCGCACTGGCCCTCATGCGGTTCATGATCGGACAGGTTGCAGTGATCCGAATGCCACGGCTCACTGTGGTTCACGTTATCGGTGGGGTGCACGCCGGTGGGGGAGTCGAGCGAAACCGGTGAGGCCGAGGCGGTTTGCCGATCTGCGTGAGTCTCCTCACCGTCATATCCCGCGCCCTTCAACGTATGAATATGGACCACCACCGGATGATCGATATCGCGCACTTCCTTGAAAGCCGCGACCAGCGCGGAAACATCGTTGCCGGCCTCCACATACCGATAATCCAAGCCAAACGCGTTGAACAAATTCGGCTGGGCGGTACCGCCGGACGCGCGCAGGCGGGCGAGCGGGCCGTACATGCCACCGAAATCGCCGGCAATCGACATCTCGTTGTCGTTGAACACAATGATGAGATTGCCGCCCTGCTCAGCCGCGTTGTTCAGTCCTTCAAACGCCACGCCCGAACTCAGCGAACCATCGCCGATCACGGCGATCACATTGCCGATGCCGCTGCTCGGGCCTTCCATATCGCGGGTTTTCGCCAAACCACAAGCCAATGAAATCGAGGTGCCGGTGTGGCCGAGCACGAACTGGTCGTGTTTGCTTTCATCCGGATTGGTAAAGCCGGTCACCTCGCTGAAACGGTCCGGGTCCAGATAGGCGGCGGCGCGGCCCGTGAGCATCTTATGCACGTAGCTTTGGTGGGATACATCGAACACGATACGGTCACGCGGCGAATCGAATACGCGGTGCAGGGCCACCGTGGCCTCCACCATGCCCAGATTGGAGCCGATATGACCGCCGTGTTGGTGACCATACGCCAGCAGCGTGGCGCGAATCTCACGGCAGAGTTCGGCGAGCTCGTTGGGGGCAAGGGCCTTGACATCGGCCGGGCTGGCAATGCGTCTCAGCAGAGGGGAGTCGTCGCCATGGGAAGGGGTGACGCTCGGGGGTATGTCGTGAAGGCGCGCGGTCCCCTCGGCAGCGCCGGAGACGGCGAAGGACTCGCTTGAATCAAATCCGTTCCCTGACGCGTTGCGCATACCCTCGAATCTCCCTTCGCTAGTCTTTCCGAAGTTGAATGCTAACGCCCGGCATTGTCCGAGGTCCACATGACGAAGCAATGCCCCCAACATCTCCGTAAATGGGTGATTCGCTCGCTGCGCGATGTGGGACAATGAATGCGGTAATTCCTTTTGATACCAAGGAGCGTGCAATGAAGGCCGTATACGCATCCACCGTCAACCATGCCGATTCGCTTGCCGCGTTGGCGGTGGGCGAGCAGCCCGAACCCCAGGCCCGCCCGTTCTGGTCGACCGTTTCGGTGCGTGCGGTGACCGTGAACCATCACGACGTCTGGTCGCTACAGGGTGTGGGTCTCGCCGCCGAACAGACGCCGATGATCCTGGGCACCGATGCCGTGGGCATTCTGGACGAGGACATCCCCGGCAAGCATGGGCTCAAGGCCGGCAGCGAAGTGGTGCTGTACACGTTCGTCGGCACCGATGGCGCGGGCGTGGCCCCGGGCGAGCGCCGTACGATCCTCTCCGAGAAATACCCCGGCACGATGGCCGAGAAGACTGCCGTGCCGTCCGCCAACGTGTTCGCCAAGCCTGCAAACCTCACCACAGCCGAGGCGGCCGCACTCGGCACCAGCTGGCTGACCGCCTACTCACTGCTGTTCGAGGCCGCTGACATCAAGCCGGGCGACTCCGTGCTCATTCAGGGCGCGGGCGGCGGCGTGTCCACTGCGGCCATCCAACTCGCCCATGCCGCCGGTCTGGAGGTGTTCGTCACCTCGCGCGACGCGGACAAGCGCTCCAAGGCGCTGAAACTTGGCGCGAACGCCGCGCTGGAGATTGGTGCACGCCTGCCGCGCAAGGTCGATGCGGTGATCGAATCCGTGGGCGCGGCTACCTGGAGCCATTCGATGAAATCCGTGCGACCCGGCGGCACCATCGCCATCTGCGGCGCCACCACCGGCGACCAGCCCGGTGCGGAGCTTACGCGACTGTTCTTCCAGGACATCCGCGTGCAGGGCTGCACTATGGGCTCGCGCGAGGATTTCGCACGATTGCTGCGCTTCGTGGAGCACGCCAATCTGCATCCGGCGATCGACTCCGTGGTCAGCGGGTTGGACGCCGCGCCCGAGGCATTCGCCAAGATGATTGCCGGCGACGTGTTCGGCAAGATCGTTATCGAGCTGTAAGACTCACAGAATTATGTATTGAGAACGATTTGCTGCGTGGCTTAACTCCGCTATCAGGAGTACAGTGGGCCTTATTCTCAATAACTAGGGAGTAAATGATAATGGCAAATGAATCCAAGCCCGAAGTCGCGGTGGTCATGGGATCCTCCAGCGACTGGGAGACCATGAAGCGCGCCTGCGATATTCTCGACCAGTTCGGCGTCGCCTACCACAAGCAGGTCATCTCCGCGCACCGCACGCCCGAGCTCATGGCCGAGTTCGCGCACAACGCCCGCGCCAATGGGCTGAAGGTCATTATCGCCGGTGCCGGCGGTGCCGCCCACCTGCCGGGCATGATCGCCGCGCAGACCACACTGCCCGTAATCGGCGTGCCCGTGCGCTCCCACGCCCTGTCCGGCTGGGATTCGCTGCTGTCCATCGTGCAGATGCCCGGCGGCATTCCGGTGGCCACCACCGCCGTCGGCAACTCCGGTGCCACCAACGCCGGCCTGCTCGCCGTGCAGATGCTCTCCGCCTTCGAGCCGGAACTGGCCGACAAGCTTGAGGATTACCGTAACGAACTGAAGGAAAAGGTGGCCGAATCCAATGCCCAGCTTGTCTGAGGAAACAGGCGGCCGCGTCTCCATGCTGATGCCGGGCTCGACCATCGGCATCATCGGTGGCGGCCAGCTCGGCCGTATGATGGCTTTGTCCGCCCGCTACATGGGCTTCCGCGTCGGTGTGCTTGACCCGACGCCGAACTGCCCGACCGGTCAGGTGGCCGACTTCCAGATCACCGCCGAATACGATGACAAAACCGCCATCCATGATCTGGCCGTGCAGTCCGACGTGCTCACCTACGAGTTCGAGAACGTGGACGCCGATGCCATCGACGAGGTGCGCGGCATCACCGCCACCCCGCAGGGCACCGACTTGCTGCGCGTGACCCAGCACCGCGTGCACGAGAAGCAGTTCATCAACGACCACGGCACCGCCACCGCACCGTGGCGCGCCGTCAACAACTTCGATGAGCTTGACGCCGCATTGGATGATATTCATTATCCGGCCGTGCTGAAGACCGTGTCCGGCGGCTACGACGGCCACGGTCAGCTCGTGCTGCGTTCCGACGCCGACTTGGAGAAGATCCGCTCCCGCTCCGACCGTGGTGGCGGCTTCCCGCCGAGCATCCTGGAAGGCTTCGTCGACTTCGCATTCGAGGCTTCGATCCTGGTCTCCGGCAACGGCAAGGACTTCGTCACCTTCCCGATCGTGCGTAACGAGCACCGCAACAACATCCTGCACATGACCATCGCCCCCGCCGAGGTGTCCGAACATGTGGCTCGCAAAGCGCATGAACTGGCGATTCGCCTGGCCAAGGGCTTCGAACTGGCCGGCACGCTGGCCATCGAACTGTTCATCACCAAGGACGATCAGGTCATCGTCAACGAGCTCGCCCCGCGCCCGCACAACTCCGGCCACTACACCATCGAGGCCTGCTCGATGGACCAGTTCGACGCCCACATCCGCGGCATCGCCGGCTGGCCCATGCCCAAGCCCAAGCTGCTCTCGCCGGCCGTGATGGTCAACGTACTCGGCCAGCATGTGGAGCCGACGCGCGCGCTGATCGCCACCCACCCGGAGTGGAATGTGCACGACTACGGCAAGGCCGAAGTGCGCCACGACCGCAAGATGGGTCACATCACCGTGCTCACCGACGACCCTGCTGCCACGGTTGCTGACCTTGAGGCCACCGGCTGCTGGGACGACCTGAAGAAGAAGGCGTGAGCTTACCGATGGTTGAACATATCGAACGCCAGACCAAGCAGAAGGACGCGATTCGCGCCGCCTTGGCCGACTGCGAGGAGTTCATCTCCGCTCAGGACCTGCACCGCAGGCTGGAGGACGAAGGCTCGAAAATCGGCTTGGCCACCGTATACCGCCAGCTCAACGCCTTGGCCGATGCCGGTGCCGCCGACACGATCCGCTTGGACGGCCAGCAGCTGTTCCGCCTATGCGGCGACGACGGACATCACCACCACCTGGTGTGCAAGCGGTGCGGCAAAACCGTGGAAATCGACCCGCCCGGCGAGGCTTGGCTGCGCAAAGTGGCCGACGGCCACGGCTTCACCGTCGAATCCCACACCTTGGAGGTCTTCGGACTATGCCCCGACTGCCAGAAGGCACAGAAAGCGCAGAAGGCTGCGGGTGGGGAGTAGGAATCGGCTTACGTCGATGCTTGCTTATTGGCGGCCTGTTGGCCGCGGTCTCTCCCTCCGTCCGCCTCCGGCGGCTACCTCCCTCGTCAGAGGGAGGTAGAAGTTGAGAGCTCCCTCTGATGAGGGAGCTGTCGAGCGCGGCGAGACTGGGGGAGAGACCGCAGCCGCAAGGCTGCAAACAACATCGCAGCGGCCGCAGGCCGCTTCCGCTGCGACTCCGCAGCCAACTTCTGTATGTGCGAATCGAAGATGATGCGCGCATCGATCGGCTTTGGGATGCCGTTGGGAATGGACCATTGTCCGTGCAGGCGTCCTGCATCATTGGAAAAGACATCGATATTCACGCGAGCCGGCGCTGGAGGCAGACTCAGGTCGATATCCAACGAATTGGAATGTTGCAATCGGTGCCATCTGCCGGATACGTGACCGATTCGTTGGTCGAATGACGTGCAAACAAGTGCAACGAACCGTGGAACCGCGTATCCTGCGCATCATCAAATTCGATATCCGCAATGATGGCCGCCTTGCCCCAAGGCGTCGAGGTATCCACCCGTATTCGTTCGCAGTGCCGGGCGGTTTCCTCCTGTTCAGGGGAAACCGGATACGGCTGTGTATCACTGGCCATTGTTCACTATCCGGCCGCTCGGTGACCTTGATGGTGCTGTCGATGGCGTATTTGTCTTGCTCCGCCGAATCAAGGGCGATTTCGTTTGCGGCCTTAAGCAGACGACCTTCAGACACGGCAAAGGTGGAGACCGAGTCCGGTTTGGAGAACACGCGCAGGCTGTGATTGCTGTTCTTGATGGTCGCGTCCTTGAAATAGCCGAACTCCGCATCTTTGACGTCGGGCGCGGTATAGGAGTCGTTTGCTGAATTTGCGGCGGAATCGGCTGCGGAGTCGGCCGCGGGCGTAAGGTTGGTCGTTTCGGTGGAATCGTTGAAATCGATCATACTGCTTACCACTCCTGATCCTTGATGTCCATCGGATGCTCGTTCACTTCGATCGATTTGACGCGCGCGTCATGCATGTGGATCACGCGGTCGGCAATCGGCGCGATGGCGGAATTGTGCGTCACAATGACCACGGTCGCGCCCTTCTTACGGCTCTGATCCTGCAGAATCTGCAGCACCTGCTTGCCGGTGTTGCAGTCCAGAGCGCCGGTCCACTCGTCGCACAGCAGAATCTTCGGGTTCTGGCCACCGCGCGGGCGATGGCCACGCGCTGCTGTTCGCCACCCGAAAGCTGTGCGGGGAAGTTGTTGATGCGGTCCTGAAGACCCACGTTGGTAAGTGCCTGGGTCGGGTCCTGCGCGTCATGCACGATTTCGGAGGCGAGCTCCACGTTCTCCTTGGCCGTGAGGTTGGCCACCAGATTATAGAACTGGAACACGAAGCCGATGTCGGTGCGGCGGTAGTCGGTGAGCTGGTGGGCGGTGTGGTTGGGGATGTCCTTGCCGTCGATGATCACCTGGCCCTCGGAATTGGTGTCGAAGGCGAGATGGCAGAAGGCGCACTCGTGGCCTTCGTGGTTCTCGTGGCAAGCGTGCAGGCAAGCCTTGCCCTCGCACTCTTCGGTGTGGTTGTGCTCGCAGTCGGTGTCGTCGCAGCAGTCGCCGGTGAAGCAACAGCCGCAGGCGGCCACGCCGTGCTCGTGCTTGGTGGCGTCGAACTTGGCCAGCGTGTCCTTGCGGACGGCGAAGGTGCCCTCTTCGGTAACGATTTCGTAAGCATGCTCGTTGATGGTCTTGATGGTCATTGTTGTTCCTTTCGGCGTTTGTTTGTCTGCGACTATAGGGTGTCAGACGGCAGCGGCGAAAGTTAGTGAAAGTGATTATCCGGCCCATTGCTGCTATTAAGAGCAATGAGACCTCATGCAGTTTTGTGTCGGTAACGGGCCGATTGTTGGCCGAGTGTCGACGCCTGGCATAGGTGGTGGCGGTACCAATCCAAATATTGGTGGAACGACGACGATGAGCGTGTCTGGCGTCGGTGCTGCGCCAATCGTTGACAGGCTAACGATGCGAGTGGAGCTTATATCGTCGCTATTGCGCCAAGGATTGGAGGGGCACCGACGTTGAAGGTCGGTAGCATCGGGGCTGCGCCATTATTTGTCCGAGCGCCGACGATTAGTATCGTTTGGCGTCGTCATCGGTTCATCCTTTGGCGCGATGCCGACGCTGGACGATGGTTCGTTACCGTGTTTCGCCGCGCATTTGGGACATAGGTCGAAGATTTCCAGTTCGTGGGCGATATCCTGGTACTTCAGCTGCTTGGCGGCTTTGTCGATCCACTGCTCAAGTCCGGGAATCTCGATTTCGATGGTCCGCCCGCATTCGCGGCATACGATGTGATTGTGGTGATGCTGGTCCGAGCATTCGCGGTAGAGGGCTTCGCCGTTAACGTGGATCACGTCGAGCTCGCCTTGGGAGGCCGTCATCTGTAGATTGCGGTAGGTGGTGGCCGTGTCGATGCGCGTGCCGCGCTCACGCAGGATGTCGGTGATTTCCTGGGCCGTGGCGAATCGGGATAGTTCCGCCAGGACCTGGGTGATGAGGAGTCGGGGGTCGCGTCACGCGCCGAGTGGTCGCGGTTTGCTCGATGCTCATGACGTTCTGCCCTTTTCCGTTAACAAATGATATTCATTGTCGTTATTAAATCAAATCGGGTGCCCCAGCATGTTGTCATATAACTTGAATCAACTGGCAGAGCCCCCGCGTACCTTTCGTTGTAACGCGGGATCTCTGCCGATATGGGACGAGTCATGGTGCAATGCAGCGCTTTCCGTTTCAGGAGACGCGGCATTTACTGCCAGTAGAAGTAGCCGGTCGGGGTGGCTGCGGTTTTGCTGACCGATCGAACCCGCAATACCAGTCCTTGGCGCTCGTGGCCGGTGGAGCCGTAGGCGCCCTGCTTGATGACGGCGTCGACGGTGACCCAGTCATGGTTGTGCAGGGTGCCGGTTTTGCCGGAGCTGGCCATGAATCCGAACGGTGTCATGTCGAGGATGCAGCAGGACATGAACTGGCGGGACAGTTCGAACTCGTCCGCGCCGAACGTACGCGACTTGCTTACAAACCCGGTGACCTGCACATGGTAACCGACGTAACGCTGCGGATTATGGTCGATCTGCTCGAACCATGAGCCGAATTCGTCGTCGCTGATGGTCAGG
>JAIJEI010000228.1 GCA_022739095.1 Bifidobacterium sp. | reverse complement strand
TCGAATCAAATCGAATCGTGCGAACTGCGAACAATTCGCTAAACATCCTTGGTGTGCATTTCATCGGCGCTGCTGGCTCTTGTCGACGCCGACAAACAGCACTATAACGCGGTTGCGAAGGTGCCATGGCCGATTTCCAAGGTTGAAGGCCGTGAGCTTTCTCACATCGAGAGCGGTTATAAGATGGTATTGATGTGATCGATGGAGTGTGGATGAAGGCGATGACATAACAACATTGTTCTTTCATCACCTTTCAATAATTCTTACATGTAAGAATTCTCTGTTAACATGTAAGAATTCTTGAAAGATGGTGAAAGGGGATGCTCATGTTGCCGGCCAAAGAAAGTTTGACGGTTGAGTTCAAGAGTGAGCAGAAGCGCCCTCAATCGCATGATGAAATCGTCGACAATGTAGTGGCGTTAGCCAACACCGAGGGTGGCACACTGTATCTCGGTATCGAAGACGATGGCACTGTGACCGGCGTATGTGAAGAGCATCGCAATATCAATGGACTTGCGGCACTAATTTTCAATAAGACTGTTCCGCAGCTTCCCGCTCGCGTGACGCTCTTGTATGAGAGCGAGGTGCCAATAGTCAGTATTGAGGTGGATAACAGTCAGCAAATCGTATCTACCAGTCAGGGGAAGACATTGCAGCGCCGGCTGAAAGCAGACGGTTCGCCTGAGGTCGTTCCGCTGTTTGTTTCCCAATTCATTAGCCGTTTATCTCAACAACGGTTCTACGATTTCAGCGCGCAACCTGCACCAGAGGCTCGGTTGGACGATTTGAATCCAGACTCACGGAACAAGTTGAGAAGCCATATTCGCAGTGCCAATGCGCAAAACTCGTTGTTGTCTTTTACTGATGAGGATTTCGATCGGGCACTTGAGCTGGTTGTTGATGGCCCGTATGGATTGCAGCCATCTGTTGCTGGTCTGCTCACCATTGGTTCTGTTGATGCTATTCATCGATCGGTTCCAGCCGCATCGGCTGTTTTTCAAGTGATGAAAGGCATGTCTCCAAAGGTCAATATGGATCCGTTCGTGTTGCCTTTGGTGGATATGTTTGATCGTGTAGGCGAGCTGATGGAGCCATGGAATCCCAGCCACGAAGTCATGAGCGGCTTGATTCGTGTCGATCTGCCAGACTTCGATCGAGGGGCATTCCGTGAGGCAATGATTAACGCTTTCTGCCATCGCGATTATGCACGAATGGGTTCGGTGAGATTCCTGGTTGATGATGATGGGTTGACCATAGCTAATCCCGGAGGATTCATAGAGGGTGTTTCTGAAGATAACCTGCTTACTGCACAACCGCGTTCCCGCAATCCGCAGCTTGCCCTGATTCTGAAAGCTGCCGGATATGTTGAACGCACCGGACGAGGTGTGGATACCATCTATGCCGGGTCGATTGCGACAGGTGGTTCTTTTCCGGATTATTCACAGTCCAGTGCTGAGGAAGTTATCTTGTTCTTGCGCCGTGTGGTGCCTGACGAGGCATTCGTAACCATGATTGGCGACGAGGAACGTCGACGTGGGGCGCCATTGCCGGTCTGGTCACTGATTGTGCTCTCGCTGCTGCGTGAGCATCGTAGGCTTACCGTGGTCCAATTGTGCGATTTTTCTCATTTGGAGCATCGACGCATCGTGTCCGCTGTTGAGAATCTGGTGGAAGCTGGTTTGGTAGAGGGTGTCGGTAGCGGGAGCTCTCGTTCGTATATGCTGAGTGCCCGAGTGTACAAACGTTCAGAGGGGCTGGCGTCTTACGTGCGCCAGCGTGACATCGATGCCACCCGGCGCAGTGGCCTTGTTCTGGAGTTCGCCGAAAAAAATGATGGTGTCGTCACTACGGCGGATGTCATGGATTTGTTTGGCCTGAGCTATATCAGTGCATACCGGTTGTTGAAGAAGCTAGAGGATGCGGGCAAGTTGCGCCGCGAGGGGAATGGACCGTCATCCCGATACGTGTTGGGATGATTGGCACGCGTGAAAGTAAGTTCTTTCATCACCTTTCAATAATTCTTACATGCAAGAACTCTCTGTTTACATGTAAGAATTATTGCAAGATGGTGAAAGGTGTACACAAACGGGGAAGCTCCGCTCGATGTGAGCGGGGCTTCCCAACATACGCTGATAAAAAAGGAGCCTCCGCTGGTCGCGGAGGCGCTGTGCCGCGATGGTTTTTGCGCGCGCAAAGCTATTGCGCAAAAACCATCGCTACGTTTTGGCCTTGGGAAGCCCACTGGGCTTCCCAAGCGGTGTTGGGCTGCACGCGCGGCCCAACACCGGCCAAAACGTCAGCCCGTGTTCTGCAGGCCGGCGGCGACACCTGAAACGGTGCAGAGGATCAGATAGATGAATCCTGCCTGCTGGCTTTGCGAGAGCTCTTCCTTGTCCACCTTCTTGCGCAGCGACTTGAGCGCCAGCACCTG
>JAIJEI010000227.1 GCA_022739095.1 Bifidobacterium sp. | reverse complement strand
CTGCTGCAATCGGCTTTGGAATCGTCATGGACGCATGGCGATATGCCTGGCGTGCGCCTCGAATCCGCCATTGAACAGCTGGACCGTGACGAGCGTGCTGCCATCGAACGGAATGCCGCGAAGCTGTCGGTAAAGCTGCTGATGCCTACGGGGCTATGTTTTCTGCCGGCATTCGTGCTGGTAGGAGTCATTCCGGCGATTGCGTCCTTCATGATGTGAATATAGGCGTGAATCGAGTGCGCTTAGGCTGAATCTCGTTGTATTGCTCGGTATTGCACTTGGCTGCGTTTGGTTATCCACATTTGTGGTGGACGACACGTCGGGGTGTGGATAACTCGGCAAGCTAGAACCACATACCCCGTTTTTTCTGGCGCATGAAGTGTTGATGGTCCACAGTGGTATGCACCCCGCGTCAACCCGGCGCGGGGGCCAACCACTCACACACGCATGGGGAAGGTGCGAAGCCACTACGCAGCTTCCCCTCCTTACCGAAAGGAACGCCAATGAATACCCCTATCCCCGTCATCGTCGACGGGCAGGCCGGCATCTTTGCGCACAGCAAGGCTCGTGTGGCCACGCTGAACGCCAAGGCGAAAGAACGGCTATGCCTCATGGACGCACGCGTCCGCACCCTCATGGCTGAGCCCGAAGAAGGCGCGGCCACTGCGGAATACGCAGTCGTACTCGTTGCGGCTACAGGCTTTGCGGCGGTGCTGGTCGCCATCCTGAAGTCGGATGCCATCAAGACGTTGCTGACCAACATCATCAAACAGGCTCTGAAAGTCGGGTGACAGCCATGAAGACCATGACATGCCGGTGGCGGCTCGCCAGACTGCCGCCAGACCTATGCACGGGATCGGCCACCGCCGAATTCGCGATCGTATTGCCCAGCGTTATCGCCATCGCCGGGCTAATATTGGCAATGGGACGTGTGGTCATCGTTTCCATGGACTGTCAAAGTGCCGCGGCGGCGGCCGCACGCGAGTTTGTGGTTACTGGTGACGAATCATCCGCGCGCAGCATAGCGGGCGACGTTGCCGGGGGAGAGCCCCACGTCAGCATTGCCCACGACGGCCAATCGGCGAGTGTGATGGTCGAATGTTCGGTACTGCCCGGTCCTCTGGATGTGACTCCAACGCGGGTCACCGGCAACGCTACGGCGATAAGCCAATAACTGGTCAGCTGGCTGGACGGCCGCAATAGAAAGGAACTGCGGTGCAGGGAATGCGTTATGAGGAGGGATCGGGCACGATGACCGGAGCCATGCTGGTTATGGTGGTGGGCATTGCGCTCGCGGTGGCGGCAAGTGTGGGCAACCTCATGATCTGCCAGAATCGAGCGCGTTCCCTCGCCGACCTTATCGCCTTTGACGCCGCCTATGCGCTGTGGCATGCGGATATCGGTGATCCATGCGCGCTCGCCGCAAACATGGCTGAAGCGAATGGTGTTGCTCTGGGGTCCTGCTCCGTGCGGGATGAAGACGTGTTGGTAACCATCAGGGTGGAAACCATGGTCCCGGTGGCATCATCCGTAGCACGAATGGCTCGGGCCGGGCCCGTGAATTGTATGGAAGGAGACAATTATCACAATAATGGACCGTAAAGCACCGATGCTCTGGCGGGCTTCTGGACCTTTGGTTAAGGTGAGAGCATGAGCGAGAGTGAACGCACAGAACGCCGTCGTGTGGTGGCCATGGTGGGCAATCCCATTTCCGATAAGGGCCGTGGTGCCAAGGTGGATGCGCGAGTATTGGGACTGCTGGAGGACGCCGGCCGTGCCCATAACTTCGACGTCATCGACATCACCGGCACGAGTTTCGACGATTCCCTGAACCAGGCGCGTGAACGCGCGCACGAGTACGACTATCTGGTGGTGGTCGGCGGCGACGGCATGATCGCACTCGGTGCCAATGCCGTGGGTTGCGGCGGTAAGCCGTTGGGCATTGTGGCTACGGGATCAGGCAATGATTTCGCTCGGGGACTGAAGCTGCCGGTCAACCGTATCGAAACCGCAGTGGAAGGTATCGTCGGTGCTATCGTGCGCGGATCACACATCGATGTGGACATGGGACGTGTGACCTCTTTGGACGGTGGCTATGCTGTGGGCCCGTCCACTGGCGAGGAATACGAGTACCAGGAGAGCAAGTCTGCCGAGCATCCGATTGACCGGTACTATGCGGGCATGCTGTCCTGTGGTCTTGACGCAAGAATCAACGACCGTGCGAATCATTCGCATCTGCCGACCGGCACCATGCGCTACTTTGCTGCGGCGCTGGTGGAGCTGACGCATATGAAGCGTTATGGGTACCACGTCAAGGCCACGCTGGCGGACGGTACCACGGATGAACGAGACATCATCACGCCGTTGCTGACGATTGCGAATTCGCGTCATATCGGTGGCGGCATCGAGGTCTCGCCGTACTCCTGCTTCTCCGACGGGCTGTTGGAC
>JAIJEI010000226.1 GCA_022739095.1 Bifidobacterium sp. | reverse complement strand
AACAGCAGAGATTGAAAGTATGGCACGCGACCTTATCACCGTCATGACGCAAGATGCTGATTTCGCACTCACCATAGAGACAAAACTGCCGCAATCCGTGCAGGAGCATCTTGATGAAGCTCGACGGCTACGCAAGGAAGAAGCGGAATGCAGATCGAACGCAGCGCGGGAAACCCGAGCCGCAGCACAAGAACTACATGGCATGGGTCTCGCCTTACAACAAATAGGCGATATACTCGGGGTCTCACGGCAACGGGCACATCAACTTGTCAATGCTGTCAATGCTTAGCACCAATCGACGACCCCACAATGCGATCACCGCAGAGACGCACCCAGCGTGGCACCGACCGCGATATCCAACGGCCGCCATTTCAGTGACGATACGGCAATCGGACGTTTCGGAAGAGTATGAATGGTGGTTGCAGGCATGGTGATCTCCTAGCCTTAAAGGCCGCACACAGTACTCGAACCACGGGCGTTCCTTGACCTGTGCGGATCGGGCGGGAACGCCGCACCACAGTATAGCCGCTCGGTTCACGGTTGGAAGTACCCTTGGATGTTATGCAGCTTACCGATATTTCCCCCGCAATCGCATTGACCCCGCTCGATGGCCGCTACCACAAGGCCATCTCCCCGCTCGTCGAATACATGAGCGAGCCCGCCCTGAACCGTGAACGCATGCGTGTCGAAGTCGAATGGATGATCCTCCTGGCCAACGGCTTCGAGGGCAACGGCAACCAGCCGATCGTTGACGGCGTCAAGCCGTTCACCGCCGAAGAGCAGGCCTTCCTGCGCGCCATCCCCGAGGACTTCGGCGCCGAAGGCATCAAGCAGCACGCCGCTCATGAGGCCATCACCCACCACGATGTGAAGGCCGTGGAGTACTACATCGACGATCAGATCGACAAGGATCCGGCCGAGCTGACCAACATCAACGACGAGCTGAAGACCCTCGTGCACTTCGCCTGCACGTCCGAGGACATCAACAACCTGTCCATCGCCCGTTGCGTCAAAAACGTGATGGAGAACGTGTGGGCCCCGGAGTTCAAGCGCATCATCGATCACCTCGCCGGCAAGGCCGAGGAGTTCAAGGATATGCCGCTGCTCTCCCTCACCCACGGCCAGCCGGCCACGCCGACCACGCTCGGCAAGGAGCTCGCCGTCTACGTCTACCGTCTGAAACGCCAGTTGAAGCACATTGAAAACCAGGAGTACCTGGGCAAGATCAACGGCGCGACCGGCACGTTCGGCGCCCACTTGGCCGCATGCCCGGATGTCGACTGGATCGCCGTCTCCCGCGAGTTCGTCACGAACCGCATGGGCCTGACCTGGAACCCGCTGACCACGCAGATCGAAAGCCACGACTGGCAGGCCGAGCTGTACTCCACCGTCTCCCACGCCAACCGCATCATGCACAACCTGTGCGTGGACGTGTGGATGTACATCTCCCGCGGCGTGTTCGCCCAGGTGCCGGTCAAGGGCGCCACTGGTTCCTCCACCATGCCGCACAAGGTCAACCCGATTCGTTTCGAGAACGCCGAAGCCAACTTCGAGGTCAGCTGCTCGCTGCTCGACACCCTCTCCGCCACGCTGGTGGAATCCCGTTGGCAGCGCGATCTGACCGATTCGACCACCCAGCGCAACATCGGTTCCGCGCTCGGCTACTCCTTGCTCGCCCTGACCAACCTTATGGGCGGCCTTGAGTCCATCCATCCGAACACCCACGTCATCGAGCGTGAGCTGGATGAGAACTGGGAAGTGCTTGGCGAGCCGATCCAGACCGCCATGCGCGCCTGCGAGCTCAAGGGCCTGCCCGGCATGGACAAGCCGTACGAGAAGGTCAAGGAGCTTATGCGCGGCCACACCATCAACAAGGAACAGGTCGAGCAGTTCATCGACCAGCAGTCCTTCGACCCGGAAACCGCCGCTCGCTTGAAGGCTCTGACCCCCGCCACCTACACCGGTGTGGCCAGCCAGCTCGTCGCTTTCGACCGCTGAAATAGGTGCGATGCGAGTCCCTCGAGTCCCTCGCATCCACCACACTACTGCGCTGAGTCACAAACCGAACCACAAACCAAACCACAAACTGAACAGAACAAGGACAGGCGTCAG
Source organism: Bifidobacterium sp. (assembly GCA_022739095.1). Lineage (GTDB taxonomy): Bacteria > Actinomycetota > Actinomycetes > Actinomycetales > Bifidobacteriaceae > Bifidobacterium. Next base: position 384 of record JAIJEI010000226.1, on the reverse strand, counting down.
GTAACCACTTCATGACTACTGAACAGGATCAGTCCACTACGGAAGATCGCCCGGATACGGCGACTTCCTCCACTACCGACCGGCCGATCGCCTCTGGTGACGTCCGGTCGGCCAGTTTTGCTGTCAGCGGACCGGACAGCCCGGCAACCGACGACAGCAACGATTCCGGACCATACATCGACGACATCGCTCCACGCCGCACGCGCGACTTCGGCGACCTGACCCGAGCCGGTCTGTCGCTATTGATGGCCGCCGTGGTCATGGTGTTCGCCGTGTATCTGGGCGGCATGACGCGCGGCGTCGAATCCGACGCGCATACCGCCGCCCAAGCCATCAACTGGCTGGCCGCTTTCCCCTCCACCGTACTGACGCAGCTGGCCACCA
>JAIJEI010000225.1 GCA_022739095.1 Bifidobacterium sp. | reverse complement strand
GCGTGCCGATGCCCATCTGCCTGCGGCGTTCATACGCCCAGTACGTGCACTGGCCGGCGCCGGATCCCGCTCCCGCCCCCAGCGTCGGCGGCCAAGGCACGTCGAACGGCGACTACGGCAACGCCTATGCCGCCGGCCAGTGCACGTACTGGGCGTATGAACGCCGCAGGCAGATGGGCATCGGCACGCCGTCCTATCTGGGCAATGGCGGCTTCTGGTGGCGCAGCGCCCCCGCGTACGGCCTGCGCGTGGACCACACCCCGCAGGTCGGTGCCGCGCTTTCCTTCCTACCCGGCCAGGATGGCGCCGACGGCACCTACGGCCACGTCGCCGTGGTGGAGGCCGTGTACGGCGACGGCACCTTCCAGATCTCCGAAATGAACGTGGGAGGTCCGTGGATGATGGACTACCGCACGTTGACCAATAGGGGCCAGTACTGGTTCGTGCACTGATCCGCCGCGCATCGCGCCGTCGGTCACGAAAGGAGGACACGACACATGCCCAAGGAAACCGGTGAGCGACTCATCGTCCAGAACAAGAAGGCACGGCATGACTATGCCATCGAGGACAAGTACGAGGCCGGTCTGGCCCTGACCGGCACCGAGGTCAAATCGTTGCGCGAGGGACGCGCGTCGCTGTCCGAGGCGTTCATCTCCATCGACCGTCGCGGCGAGATGTGGCTGGAAGGCGCGAACATCCCCGAATACCTGAACGGCACGTGGAACAACCATGCGCCCAAGCGCAAGCGCAAGCTGCTGCTGCACCGACTGCAGATCACCAAGCTCGCCCGGGGCATCGAGGCCAAGGGATACACGATCGTGCCGCTGAGCCTGTACTTCAAGGACGGTCGCGTCAAGGCGGAGATCGCACTGGCCCGAGGCAAGAAGGAATTCGACAAACGCCAGGCCCTGCGCGAAGAGCAGGACAAGCGCGAAGCCCTACGCGCCATGCGCTACGCCAACATGCGCCACTAGTCCCGTCCCTTGGCTCCCCTCCGGAGGAGAGCCAAGAGTAGGATGTCCACGTTGTGGGCTATTTCGCCCACGATTAACGCTTCCGTAGCATTGCACTCCTACGCTCCGGAACCATCTGGGAAACATACCCGCCCAGCTGACTATCCGGAGAGAGGAAATCCAATGTCTCTAAGCAAGGGAATACAATCCGCTGCGGCTGCCGCCCTGAGCGCGGCCATGCTGATCGCCGTGGCGGCCTGTGGTACGACTGACAGCACCGATGCCGCATCCAAGAGCGGTGATTCATCCAAGGACTCGTCCAGCACTTCGATTCAAGGCTTCGACACCAGCAGCATCCAGAAGGACGACGAGATCGCCGCACTGCTGCCTGATTCCGTCACCAGCGACGGCACGCTGACCGTCGGCACCGATACCTCTTACGCTCCGGCCGAATTCCTGGCCGAAGACGGCAAGACCCCGGTCGGCTTCGACGTCGACCTGTCCAAGGCCATCGCCGCCGTATTCGGCCTGAAGGAAGAAACCATCTCCTCCACCTTCGACTCCATCATTCCGTCCGTGGGCTCCAAGTACGACCTCGGCATCTCCTCCTTCACCGTGACCAAGGAGCGCATGGAGGCCGTCGACTTCGTGACCTACTTCAAGGCCGGCTCCACGTTCGTGGTGCGGAAGGGTAACCCGAAGAAAATCGACACTTCCGACCTCTGTGGCGTGAAGGTCGCTGTGCAGACCGGTACCACCCAGGAAGAGGAAGTCAACAAAGACAATGAGCAGTGCAAGGCGGGCGGCAAGGATACCATCGACATCCAATCCTCCAAGCTGCAGACCGATGTGACTACCGCTGTAGCTTCCGGTAAGGCTGACATTTTCTATGCCGATACGCCGGTTGCCGGTTACGCCATCAAGCAGACGGGTGACACGCTTGAGGCCCTCGGCGAGGATGTCGGCGTGACCCCTGAGGCCGTGGCTGTCAAGAAGGGGGATTCTCAGACCGCCGAGGCCGTGCAGAAGGCTATCCAGAAGCTGATGGACGACGGCACATACAAGAAGATTCTTGATATCTGGGGTGTTAGCTCCGGTGCCATCGACAAGGCTGAGATTAACCCGGCCGGTGCCGAGTGATTCAGCAATCACCGGTCAGTACCAGTGAATGCTCCCGTTGACGGAGCTGTTGCCAAGGGCGATTGAGGGTGGTCCGTGCCATAACGGGCACCAACAGTTGTATGCTGATGCGACAGTCTCCCAGCGGGAGCTTTTGCATATCTATACATTATAGTGTATAATATACTTAATTGTTCATTGCCGTTATACGAGCGGCTCCAAAGAGAAGAAGAGAAGATTATGCAGAACAAGTTGAAGACCATTGCGGCCGCCGCCCTGAGCGTGGCCATGCTGTTCTCCGCCGCGGCTTGCGGCACCTCCGACAAGGCGAGCGACTCCGGTTCCGATAAGGGCGGTTCCTCCAAGTCGGTCACCATCACCAGCTACGACGTGAGCTCCGTGAAGAAGGACGATGCAATCGCCGCACTGCTGCCTGAATCCGTGACCAAGGACGGC
>JAIJEI010000032.1 GCA_022739095.1 Bifidobacterium sp. | reverse complement strand
ATGCTGGCATCCTCTCCACCGGCTTGAGCATGGGAAATATCGACTTGAGAGACGGTCTTGGGTGCGCCGAGATCGACAACAAGCTCATGCGGAGCCGGGCCGGTGACACACCACTTGGTCTTCACGTCGCCATCAACCGCGAACTCAGGCTTCTCGTTGCCGTTCGTGAACCCGTCGGCGCTAACTTGAGCGCCTTGAGAGAGCAACACAAGGTCCATGACATCCGCGGAGACGACAATCTGCCCCTCCAGCGTCGCAGTGGCCTCGCCGCTCTTGTTCTTCGCGGTGATCTCAACGTCATACACGCCCTCCTTGTCGTAGCTGACGGTGACGGACTTGCCAGTGGCATGCTCCTTGCTTGATCCGGGCAGAAACCAGGCGACCTCGGCAGTGTTCTTCGAGCTTGCGGAGGTGAACGTCACTTCGTCGCCCACATTCAGCAGTGTGCGCGAAGCCGTGGCACCGGCTTTCGGCTTGCTGTTGTCGGGCCAATCCATATCGGCCTTGGCGCTCGTGCCTTGCGTACCATAACGGTCTACCGGCACAATCTCGAACGTGGTGTTATTGGTCTCGCCTACACGTGTCAGTGCGTTTGCATAGAAGTTCTCGACGTTTGAGACGCCAAGGAACGAACGGCTCTTGTCCTCGTTGATCTGGTAGATCTCGTAGGCCGGAGCCTTGCCATCGGTCTTCCATGAAATACGGGCACCGGCATACAGGGCGTCATCGTCGAACTCGCTGTCATCGACCTTGACTTCGGTGACCTTGCCGAGCTCGGTCTCCTCGGAGCCATCCTTGAGCGTGATGTTGCCCAGCAACAGCTCGTAGCCGGTCTTATCCTCGGAAGACTGGTAGGTGAAGTCGATGCCGGTGAGCGTCTTGTTCGACAACTTGGCGATGTCGTAGTCGATGACACCCCAATCGTTGCCGACCTTCTTCTTGCCATTGACGGTTTCGACCGAGCCATCCGCGAAGGTCAGCACGGCCTTAAGATCGGTATCGACATTGGCCTTGGCGGCAATTGACAGCGTCGGCTTTGCCCCTGTCTTGACGCTCGCCGAGTACAGCTTGACCATGGTCTTGCCATCCTTGGCGACCTTGCCCGAGAACTTCAGTGACGATCCGCCGTACCAGGCGTCGGCATCGCTGTAATCGGCCTTGGTCTTATTGCCGCCCTCATCGGTGACTATCCAACGATAGGTCGGCTGGATATCGCTGACGGAACGGTTGTTCCAATCCATCTTGGAAATCTGCTTGCCTTCACGGAAGAAGCTGTAGCCCGAACCGTTATTGAAGTTGGTCACAAACGGCAGCGAGGTGACAGCCGACTGCTCGGCCACATAATTGGATACGCCGGTCCACTTCTCATCGTCCTCATACGGAGTGCTCACCGATGGATTGCCTTCATCGTTAACCCATAGACGACTCTCGTTTTTGCGGAATGTGGTCGGATTGCCGGCGGACCAATATGCCCAGCTCGGGCAGTACAGGCCGAGAGAGGTATGCGTCTTGCCATCCTTGCCGGCGAACAGGTTCCATTTGACCGGGGTGTCATAGCCGTCGGCCTGCACATCGATACCGGCGTACAGAGAATACGGGTCGATGCCGAGTTCTTTGGCTTTGGTTGCGGAGGCGGCAAGCAGGTCGTCGCCGGCCAGTTTGTCCTCGGTCCACCAGAAGTTCAGAAACATCTCATCGGCTATCGGATGATCGCCATCCGTCATGTACATCGAGTTTTCATCGGTAAGGGCATTCTGCCAATCGATTGAGCCGTCCTTGGTCATCGAGTCGTAATACACGACACGCAGGTCGGGGGCCTGCTTCTTAAGGTAGGCGATGAACGCCTGCATCTTCGTCGCGTAGTCGGCTCCCAGCGAGGTTTCGTTCTCACTTTCTGTCTCCTGGTTGATGAACCAGCCATCGAAACCGTACGTGGTGGCGACCTCAATGAGCTTGTCCGCCACGGGGAACGAGCCATCGGACTTTTGGGCAAGCGTCTGGTCCAGCCATTCGACCTTGCCTCCTGATACGTTCTGAGGGAAGAAGACTGTGCCCAGCACCGGCACGCCGTTGGTATGGCCCACGTCAGTCACATCGGGGCTCGGCGGCACGATGATGCCTTCGCCCGAAGAGCCGCCCCAGTACACAAGCTCGTCAACGTACTGCCAATACGAGAACGTGTTCGCGTTCGCGGTGTTCAGGCCATGCGGGGCGTTGCCGCTTGTCGAGGAGTTCATGATCGATATGGCCATCACCTTGGTATCGGTGTTCTGCGTGTCATTGACTGGTTTGAGGTCGGCCTTGTCCACACGTTTGGCCAACGGCACAGTGCTCACATTGTATGCTAGATCCGGGTCTTTGTCCGCATTCCACTTCAGCAGATCTTCCGGGAACCAGTAGGACGCCTCGGGCCGGTTGCCCAGCACAAGCTCCTCATTCTCGTTCTCCGGTGTGATCGTGTACTTGGTCGCGGAGGTGCCTCCCGAGCATGCCGCCAGCGACATCGCAAGCATCGCGGCAAGAGAGGCCGCCAGCACCCGGCGCCACGTCATTGTCTTGTTCATCGGTTTCCTTTCCTGTTCTCCCCGCCGCATTCTTGCGTCGGGACATATCTGTATGGGCTTGGGGCCCGCGCGCCTGTTCAGTCGCGCAGCAACACCTCTGACAACGCCTCGATGACGCCTTGCGGCATATGCGAGGAAAACCACCGCGGCTCCCCGTAGTCGCCCGGCGGCATTTCCAGCGTGTGCAGGGTGGCGAGCGCGCGTATGCCCTCGCGCTGAACGGATTGCCAGGCCCGTTCCTTGGTGAAATAGTGCATCTTGGCGTCGGCGAGTATGTCGAAGGCGTCTCGCTCGACCGGCGACGGCGCAATCGAAAGTCCTCCGGCCATGTGAATCGTCAGGTCGCCGTCCACATTCAGAGCGCCGACCTCGACGCTTAGGCTTAACGTATCCGGGTCATAGTCGACTGTGCCGCTGATTGGCCGACTACCATGGCGTATAGAGACCGATGCCGGCAAATCGCCGTCCGGCTGTTCCACACCTCGCAATATGAGACGCCATGCGCGTGAGCTCGGCACCAGCGAACTGTCGCCGTCAAGCGCATGTACGGTGAACATGCCGCGCACCCAATCAAACGTAAGACGGGTCGAAGCCCATTCTCCGCTGACCGACTCGCCGTCATCCTCCCATAGCGTGAACGTGCCATCCGCGCCCGGAAATACCAGTACATCGAATGCCGACGGGTTGGAAACATCGTTGAGTGGAGCGCCGTCGAGACGTTGCATCGGTATGATGCCTCCGGCTTTGGCGAATACCGGGATACGATCGAGAGTACGCCATACACCGAGCGTGCGGCCCTCCGGATTGTCGGCTACGTAACGTCTTCCGTCGAAGAAGTCGAACCATTGGCCGACTGGCAGCCAGACCTCTGCTTTGGCACGGCCTGCGGCCTGATCGGCCGGTTCGAGCACTGGCGAAACGATCAGCTCGGTGCCGAACTCAAATTCCGTGGGCACGGTGCCGCCCCCGTGGTTCCAGTACATTGGCTCGACCAACGGCAGCCCGTCATAAGCCGCACGACGGTTCATCGTATGCAGGTACGGGATGAGTCTATGGCGCAAACGAAGTGCGGCTATCATCGCCTCGCGAGCCGGGGAGTGGAAGTTCCATGGCTCCTTGCCGTTGAATGGGGAGTCGGTCGAGTGTAGACGGTTGATCGGGCTGAACATGCCGAGCTGGTACCATCGGGTCTCCAGCTCCTCGTCCCGGTAGCCGAACATATGCCCGCCTATGTCATGGCTCCACCATCCGTAGCCGATGTTCGAAGCCATCGTCGTAAAGTACGGCTGGAATTTCAATGATTCCCACGATACGACCGTATCTCCGGAGAATCCAACCGGGTAACGATGGGAGCCGTAACCGGCATAGCGCGAGAACGTGATAGGCCGCCGACCTCGCGAGGCCGAGTCCAGGAAGTGCAGGTGGTTGAGCATCCACAACGGGTCAAGTCCCGGCTGGCGAGTCACGCTGCCTTGTTGCCAGTCGATCCACCAGAAATCAACGCCCTGAGATTCCATCGGGTGGATGATTTGATCGAAGTAAGCGGACATGAACACCGGCGAGGACGCATCGAACTCAATCGAGCTGCCGGACTTGGAATCAACGCCCACTGCCCGAGCCATGCGATCGTAGCAGTCCTCGAACGCACGTATGCCGTCTCGCGGATGCAGGTTAAGCGTGGTTTTGAGACCCCGCTCATGCAGCCATCCCAGAAAACGTTCCGGGTCGGGGAACAGGGTGCGGTTCCAGGTGAATCCGGTCCACCCTGAGCCATAGCACGGATCGGGATCGGTCACATGCCAGTCCATGTCAAGCACCGCGACGGTGAAAGGGATGCCCTCTGTTTCAAAACGTTCTATCAGCGTACGATATTCGGTTTCGCTGTAACGATGATAGCGACTCCACCAGTTGCCCAACGCCCAGCGAGGCAATAGAGGGACCGGTCCGGTGAGCTGGTGATAGTCATGCAGTGCATCGTGGATGCGCCGCGCGTATCCGAAAAAATACAGATCGGTGGAGGAGACCGGCTTACGGGCCACCCATGAGCCAAATGGATTGGGGCTGCCATTGACTTCAGATGCTTCGACTACCAGATTGTCGTCCGAATCGTCAAGAATCATCCAACCGTCACCCGACAGCAGGCCGGGTTCGAGTTCGGTCGGACCGTCAATCTGGTCGAGGGTTCGCACAGTGCCACCCAGATTGGCATTCTGAGCGTCGCCGTAACGCCAAGTGTTGTGTTGTGACAGCGAATCCTTGACACTTACCGCCAAGCCCTCGGCAGTGAACGGGCCTCCATCATAAACGATACGTAACCGTTCGGTCTCAATATCGAGCCAGCCATCGGCATCACGGCGAACCGTGTACGCCGCAGGCTCTCCGAAATCACGGTTGACGACGCTTTGCGTTCGTTCGTCGACGAAGACGCCGGCATCCGACCATTCGAAACGCACCAAAGAGTCCGTCAGAATCGAAATACGCCACCGATCCCCCCGAATGATGGCTTCAGGGCGGGCCGCCGGATCACTATTCGGCGGCTGACCGGTGAACAGCGTCGCATCTACCATACGTCGCCCCCCCTGGATGCGCGATGTGTGTGAACAATGGCGCACCGATACCGGTACGTACCGGTGCGCCGGATGCGCAAATGTAATGAGTGCCAACGTCTTGCAAGGAATAGCATCGTCTGTTATAGAAAGGTCGGCCGCCAAGTTCAAGCCGAGGAGAGGCGGCCCCTTCGAAGAGGAACTTCGAACAATTATTCGGTTATTTCGATGTCTGGATGTCCGGACAATGACGAACGGTTTGTACTACATCGTATGACCGTTCGTCAATGCGTCATCATTCGCCTTTATGCTCGAAAGACGGATCGGACACCGCATTGTAGGCATGGCCCGCCACGAGTTCGACGCGCTCAAGGCGGACGATGCCCCGATTTGCGAGCTTGGCCGGATTGCCAGCATCAAGCGAGGTGATAACGCATGGCCTTTCACCCTGACGATTCAAGTTCGCCCATGCCTCGAAGAGCGAGCCGCCCGGAGCTTGAGCAGCTCGCATGAGCGGGTCGCCCTGTTCATCCACAGGGATGACAATCGCTGTCGTGCGTGGCGGTGCAACCGTATCCCGGTGGGTGGCGATTGCGTCTCGGAACGCCTTGCCAACGTCGGTGAGAGTCCCGTCCACATCGAACAGGCCAAGCTGGTGCTCGAAGAACGGGAAATCCGAGAATGCCGAGGGGATGCGGTGAGAGCACCACCACGTGACGCCGAACACATCAGGACAGTCAGCAATCGCATCAATCGAGCGCCGGCAGAACTCCGGAGCATCGGCGGAATCGATCACATTGTCAGGTGCTCCGATTTCCTGTACCCACACCGGGCGATGCGGATCAGCAGCGAATGCCTTGGATAGTTCAACGAGCCAGGCCGCGTGTCCCAGGCTTTCGCATGACATCGGACCGTAATGCTGTCCGGTACCGTTGAATACCCAGGAGTGCACGGTGGTCACGTCGCCCTTGCATGAAGCATATCTAGGCAGGAAGGCATGGCCATCGGCGTACCAGATTGCGTCGTTTTCGCTATGCGCGATTAGACGGCCATCGCGCCGGCAGCGCTTGGCAACCAATCCGATAAGCGTATCCAGCCATTCACCAATCTGCTCGGCATTGGCCGGCATGCGTCTGGGATGTGTGGCATCAGTGAACTGGTTGCACTCGTTGCCCAACGTAAGGCCCGCAAAGGCCTTCACGTCAGACAACGTACCGTAAATCGCCTCAGTCAACGCACTCTGGGCTTCTATCGCCGACTGATCGGTGAACATGCTGCCTTCATGCCAGGAGACCAGCCAGGAAGGCACGAAATCGAAACTCGACAAGTGCCCCTGAATCACATCCACATAGACATCGAGACCGGCTTCTCCACCGAGTTCGACCATACGGCGAACATCTGCCAATGCCTTGGGATTAATCCAAGTTCGATTAGGCTGCAGCAGCGTCCACAGGGGAAATATACGCACATGATCCGCACCCAGCTCGGCTATCTGCGCCAAATCCCGGCGTATGACTTCCCATTTGGGATTGAGCCAGGTGTAGAACCATTCGCCCGAAGGCGTGTAGTTGACTCCGAATTTCATGGTGAACCTTTGATTATTCCTTGACCGATCCAGCTTCCAGGCCATTGAAGATATAACGTTGGAAGATAAGGAAGAAGATCATGATCGGGACGAGGGCGATTATGGTGCCGGCTGCGACTACACGCGGATCGGACACGAAGGTGCCCTGCAGACGGCTCATGCCGAGTGTAAGCGTGTAGTGCGAGTCATCAGTCAGCACGATTAACGGCCACAGGAAGTCGTTCCACGATCCCATGAAGGAGAAGATGCCGACCAACGCCATGGTTCCCTTGACCTGAGGTACGCATACGCGCCAGAACCGTTGCCAGACATTGGCTCCATCGACCTCTGCGGCTTCGATCATCTCGCGAGGTATGGCCTTGAACGCATTCATGAACAGAAGAATGTTCATGGAGCTGACCAATCCAGGCAAGGCAACGCCGATCAGGTTGTTCTGCAGCTGAAGGTTGCGGATAATCAGGAACTGCGAGATGAGGATCGTCTCACCGGGAACCAGCATCGATAGGAACAGCAGGCCTACGACCAGCCCCTTGCCTTTGAACTTGAGCAGGGCGATCGAGTAGCCGGCGAAGCATCCTGAGATGATGTTGCCACCGATGTTCAATGCCGCCACGATCAACGTGTTGCACACGTAGAAGAGCAACGGCAGACGATTGAACACATCGACGAAGTTCTGGATTGTCGGGTCAACGGGGATGAGGTAGGGCGCGGCGTACATGTCGTCCTTGGGACCTTTGAACGCCAGTGAGATCTGCCACAGCAGAGGTGCCGCCAGGAAGAGCAGCAGAGCGATCAGCACGATGATGCGAACGACCTTGCCCGGAGTGACATGATTATATTTGTTTTCCATGACTGCGTGTGTGCCTGCCATCAGTCTTCGCTCCTGCTCTGAATGAACCATTCAATGCCGATGATGCAACCGAGCACCACGAACATCACCATGCCGAGGGCACCGGAGTAGCCGGTTCGGGCGTTGATGCCGGTACCTTCCTGCTTGATGAGCATGGTCATCGTCAGATCGGCGCCACCGACGCCGCCGGAACCTCCGGAGAGCATGTAGATCTCGCCGAAGACTCGGAAAGCGGACATCGAGCTGAGCAGCATGACTAGGATCATCGTCATTCTGCATCCGGGCAATGTGACGTGCAGGAACTGGCGGATGCCACCGCACCCGTCAATCGAAGCCGCCTCATATAATGTGCTGTCTATATTGGCGATGTTAGCCAAATAGATAAGCATGTAATAGCCCAGACCACTCCAGATCGTGACGGCCATGGCACTGAAAAGCAGCAGCCAGCGATCGGTCAAGAACGGAATTGGCGTGGTGATCCATTTGAGTGCCTTGAACGTGCCGTTGAGCAGACCATCCTTATCGAGGATATTGGTCCACAGCAAGCCGACGACGACGCTGGACATGATGACCGGTGTGTAGAAGGCGGTGCGGAAGAAGTTCATGATGCGGGTCTTCTCGGCCACCAGGGAGGCCAGCATAAGAGGCAGAATCACCATGAACGGGACGATGCACACCACATACAGCGACGAGTTGAAGAACGCCGTCTGGAAGCGGCGGTCGGTGAACATGTCGATGTAGTTTTCAAGGCCGACGAACGTACCGGGCTTGAGCAGGGTGGAATCGGTGAAGGAGAGCCTGATCGTATTGAAGAACGGGAACAGGGAGAAAGTGCAGATCCATAGGATCGGAGGCAGCACGAACAGCCAAGGAACAATGCGTCCGCTACTGTTCGGTCCCAGCCCCACCTGGCGTGAGGCCTTGGCCGCGCGCTTCCTTGATTTCGCTTCGCTTGCCATAATTAGAGCCGTTCGTTGCAGTACTTGACGGTGGCGTCAAGCGCTTCCTTGGCCGTGATCTTGCCTTGCAGCGCTTGAGCGATTTCCTCACGCAGCATGGTGGAGCAGGCGGAGGTGAACTGGGCCGGGCCCCAAATCTCACCGTTGCGAATCTGATCGGCGGACATACGCATGGCTTCGGCGTCCATGGTATCGTCGGACGGGTTGAAGAATTTGTCGTCAATGGTACCCTTCGAAGACGGGAACACGTTCGCCTTCTTGTCGAATGCCAGCTGGTTGTCTGAGTTGGTCACGAATCGGGCGAACTTGATAGCCTCCTCCTGGTGCTTGCTTGCGGCATTGACCGTAAGCATCTCCATGAACATGTTCGGCTTGGTGTTGGCGATGAAATCGGTGATCGCCAGATTCTCGAACACCTTCGGGGCGTTCTTGCGAATATCGTCCACACTGTAGGCGTTGCCGTTCATAAACGCCTGGGTTCCACCGTTGAAGCTCTTGGACTCACCCGAGGTGGAGCTGTTGAGCATATCATCGGTGAAGGCGCCGGCGTTGTACATGTCGATGTAGTGCTGGACGAATTCTACGCCTTTCGCGTTGTTGAACGTGAACTCGGTGTTGTCTTTGTTCATCAGTTCCACGCCATACATGCCGAAGTCCTGGATGGATGGGATGCCGGAGGTCAGTGCATACTTGCCACCGCAGTTGGAGCCGAAGGTGTCGGCCATCGCGAAGATGTCGTCCTGCTTGGTCGGCGGGTCGTTCGGATCCACGGTGATGCCGCACTCCTCAAGCACCGCTTTGTTATAGAAGGTGGGGCCGGAGTTGAGGTACCAGGGGAACCCGTAGGTGCCTTCCTCAAGGTCGGTTCCCTTAAGTGTGGCGGCGTCCCAGGCGGCTGGAAGGAAGTCATCTTCGGCTTCCGGCACGGCATCGGCGAGATTGAGCAGGATGCCCGCACTGGCCAGCGTATATGCCGGTTCAGGGCCCATATCGACCACGTCCGGCAGTTCTCCCGCAGCGGCGTCGGTGGACAGTTTGTCCTCGTAGTTGTCGGCTGGCTGGTCGACCCACTTGATCGTGATACCGGGGTTCTCCTTCTCGAACTGGTCGATCAGTCCCTCGAAGTAGTCGGTGAACTTCTCGTTCTTCAGATTCCATGTCTGGAACTTCAGTTCGGCGGTGCCGCCGCCCGAGCTGGATCCGCAAGCGGCGAGTCCGCCCACAAGGGCAATAGCAGAGCCCAATGCGACCGCCTTCTTGAATGTGCCTTTCATGGTGTTTTCTCCTTTGATATATTTGGTTTGTTCTTCGAAACGTATGGTGGGAACGCGGTCATTGCCGACCGGTTCATGTTGAGCGCTCACGGGGAGGCTGAATTCCGTTGGCGAACGCATCGATTCGACTGCTATGTCGATTGACGGTTGGAGGCAAGGACCATGCCCGGGTTCAGGACCCGGGCCGAATCCGTATCAGGCGCGGCTTAGGCGCAATGTGGTCAGTTGGAAGGGGTTGAGCGCCAGTTCGGCGCCTTCGGCCTGCTGCTTGCCGCCGATAAGTCCGGCAGGTTCATCCGGGTAGAATTCATCCTGTTCGAGCGTGTTCGTCTCACGCACCGTCCAGCCGTCCAGCGTACTGCCGACATGCAGCATTGCCTTGGCTTTCGCCCCGGCGGCCTCATAGAGTCGGGCCACGATGTCGCCCGAACCATCATCGGCGAGCTTGATCCAGTCGATGACCGGCGTGCCCTCTATGGGTTCCAGCGTGATCGGCGCGGCGATGTCGGGCATGTTCTCAATCGTCGGAGCATTGATCTCGCCAGCGGCGGCGACCAGTGGCGCGACCGAAGCGCATGGCAGTACGGTCCAGTCGAACTCGTGGTGGCCGATGTCGGTGCGTGGATCCGGTGCCGTCGGAGCCGCGACCAACGACATGCGCACCATCGTGCCGGCGAGGGCATCATCCCGATCACGTAGCGAGCTGACGTCGGAGCCATAGGTCGAGCCGTTGGCCACGCCAATGCCGTATGAGGAATCGTGTATGCGAACGAAGCGATGTGAACAGCTTTCGAACATCGCCTCTTCGCCTTCGGTGTTCTTGACGATCGGGCGTTCGATGAGGCCATACTGGCATTCATACTGGGCACGGCTGGCGCTCAGTGCCATGGGGATGTCTACCTTGAGCAGCTTCTCGGGCACATTCCATTCGACATCCGCATGGAAATCAAGCTGGCTTTTGCCCGGGCGCAACGTGATTGTGGTGGAAATCTCGTCGTCGCGGTAACTGTTCTTGGTGACGATCACGGCGGACCCGTCTGCGGTGGTCTCGATCGAGACGATATGTCCGTCAGCCAATGCGGTGGCGCACAGGAAGGCATCGCGTTCGACATCCCAGGCATCGAATACGCCAGGCTCGTCCTTGAGAATCTCGTAACGGCCCATTACGTGATCCTTGGCGACCATTTCGCGTCCGGACTTCAGATCGATCATCGAGTCGACGGTGCCATCGGCGGCAACGTGGACACACAGCAGCCCGTTATCCAGCGTAGCCGAGCCGTCTTCGCGACGATTCACCTCGACTGGTTCGCCACAGGAGACCAGCGATGCCGGACGCCACGGATCGACATCGGCGAATTGGCTGATCCGGGCTTTGGCGATACGGGCCACGTCCGGGTTGGCGACGGCGATTGCCGCGATCGCGTCACGGGCGATATCCGAGAGCGCCTTAAGATCGCGGGCATATTCTTCTCGGGCCACGCGATGAGCCCATTCAATGGCCGAGCCGGGAAGGATGTCATGGAACTGGCTGAGCAGCAATGTCTTCCAGATGCGATCAATCCGCTCAGTCGGGTACACATAGTCGGCAGATTCGAGCGAAGCCACGGCACCGAGATATTCAACCGTGCGCAACATCGATTCTTCCTTGCGACATCCGCGTTTCATCTCCTGCTGAGAGGTCAACGTCTTGCGATGCAGCTCGAAATAGAATTCGCCTTTCCATCGGGGCATTTCCGAGCCGGCCTCGTCCTTCATCTCGGTTTCAGCTTTGGAGAAGAAGTCGTCCGGAGTGCCGTATTCGACTTTTGGCATACCTTCAAAACTTTCAAAGCGGTGCTCGCGCATCGTCATTTCACGGATGGGCCCGCCGCCGCCATCGCCATAGCCGAATAACAAGATACCTCGGTCGGAGAGGTCCTTGTCCTTGTAGTTGCTCTGCACGTAGGCCATGTCGTGCGCGGACATGTCGGAATCGTATTTGTCGGCGGGTGGGAAGTGGGTGAAGATCTGTGACCCGTCGACTCCCTCCCACATGAAGGAGTGATGCGGCAGGCGTGTGGTGTCGTTCCAGCACAACTTCTGGGTGAGGAACCATGAGTAGCCGGAGCGCTTGGCGATCTGCGGCCATGCGCCGGTATAGCCGAAGCTGTCCGGCAGCCAGATGCCGTTCGGCACGACGCCGAGCTTCTCCTTGAAGTATCGCTTGCCGTAACTGATCTGACGAATCAGCGATTCGCCGCACGGCATGGTGCCGTCGGATTCGACCCACATGCCGCCGACCGGTATGAGGCGCCCTTCCGCGATGCGGGTCTTGACGCGTTCGAACAGGTCGGGGTGGCGTTCCTCGAGCCATGCGAAGTGCTGGGCGGCGCTCATCACGTAGGTGAAGTCCGGGTCGATATCCATCAGCGCGAGCGCGTTGGATACGGTGCGCCCAACCTTACGTTCGGTTTCGCGCACCGGCCACAGCCATGCGGAGTCAATATGCGAGTGACCCATTGCGGTCAGGGTCATGGCCGAGGCATTGGCGGGGTTGTGCATCACCTTGTCGAGCGCCTTTCGAGCCAAGTCGAGCGTGTTGTAATCTTTCTCGTCCCACAGGTTGATGGATCGCTGCATGGCCTTGGCGAGCTTCCAATAGCGCGGGTCAGCGTCGTTCATGTTTTCGAGAGATCCGGTGACGACGTCAAGGTCGGCCCAGTAGTCGAACATGTCCTGATCCAGAGCGGCGATATCGATGGAACTGAACTCATAGCGTTCGTCTGCTTTGCCGGTGGGCTTGGTGCCCAGATCGGTAACGGTAAACGACGGGACATTAGGGTTGTAAGCGCCTTCGACGTAAACCACGAAAGAGCCGTCAGGATTGACCATACAATCCTTGACACCGTCAGCGGAGACAAGCGGCATCCAGTGGTTGCGCGGGTGCAGTGCCTTGATGACGGTGCCATCGGCACGGTATGCCATGGCCTCAATGTGACCGCCGACGGGCCATTCGAGCCAACCGAGGTTGAACACCAGCTCGATGGCTCGCCCCTCGGGCAGGGCTTCGGGTAACTGTCCCTCGACGCGCATCCAGGTCGTGCCCCATGAGGTTCCCCAGGGTTCGCCTACAGCGAGCGGCTGAAAATTGACCTGCCCAGACACTGCGCGCGTAATGAACGCAGCGGGCATCTCCGGTTCTCCCGGGTTCTTGACCGCGCCGACCGTACACTGTGCAAGCACCTGATGGATATGCGGCTCAACACGCTCCCGCATAACGCGCTTGCAACGATCAACCTCGCGATTGACTTTGAGCAGCATAGCTCTCCTTTTGTCGTGTACTCTTCGCTGAGACTAAAGCGATTTAGCTAACCGCCATGGTCGTTTGCCGGTTACTAAAGCGATTTAGTTAGAGAATAACACGATGTGTGCACGAACGCAACATCACCGTGTCACATGTCGCATATCGTTACCCCGCCTCCCATCCCCGCCATAACGCGCAATGGCGGGTTCTAGTGATCGTTGCAACATCTGATCGACCGGTAGGAGGATCGGATGGGCAGGTGGGTGTTCGAGGGCGTGGAGGGCGGATTCTAGTGGTGGTTGCAACACCTGGGGTTTGAGCGGCCTTCCATGGCCGCGTTGTCGGTTGTTGAGGTTATCACGCGGCGTCGAGCAGTTCGATGATCTTCTCGCTTGGTTTCATGAACCCGAGGGTTTTGCGTGGCCGGTCGTTGAGTTCCTCGGCGACCGCGTCGAGGTGGTCCTCCGGGTAGGCGGATGGGTCGGTGCCTTTGGGGAAGTACTGGCGCAGGAGCCCGTTGGTGTTCTCGTTGGTGCCGCGCTGCCACGGGGAGTGCGGGTCGCGGAAGTGGACGGCCATGTCCGGCGAGGCGCCGATCCGTTTGTGCAGGGCGGGTTCCGCTCCCTGGTCCCAGGTCGGCGAATTGCGCAGGAGTTTGGGCGGCGAGGCCATTTTGTCGATGATGGCCTGCTGGACGTGTTCGGCGTCGTGCCCGTCGGGCAGGTGCGGCAGGATCGTGAACCTGGTGGTGCGCTCGACGAGCGTGCCGATGGCGCTTTTGTTGCGGCTGCCGGTGATGAGATCGCCCTCCCAGTGGCCCGGGACCGCCCGGTCCTCGATCTCCGGGGGTCGCTCCGAGATCATGACCATGGGTTCGCGGAAACGGGGTTCGCGGCCTTGGCCGCCTTGGGGTCTGCGGGCGGTTCGCCCCTGCCTCATGGCGCGTTTCGGCTCCTGCTTGAGTCCGCCCCTGGCCTGCAGGTAGATGGCCTGGCAGATCGTCTCGACGCTCGCGTGCGTATCCCCATTATCCGGGAGGTCCGGCCTCGGCCGGTCGGCTATCTGCTCCGGGCTCCAATGCCTGCGCAACCCGGCGGCGATCTCGTCCCACAGTCGCGTGCCCTCGGCCGCCTTGCGCGGTTTGGGGCGTTTGAGCCGGTCCGCGGCCTTCTGCCGGGCGCGGCAGGGTTCGTAACCGCCGGACCCGGGATTCCTGTTGCGCTCGACCTCGCGGCCGACCGTGCCGGGGTCGCGGCCCGGCAGGCGGGCGATGGCGCGGATCGAATCGCCCAGACGCAGACGGTCCGCGATCTGGATGCGCTCCTCCTGGCTCAGGTGGCGCGGATGGAGGGTCCTGGGTTTGTCCATGGTGGAACGATACCGGTCCACCAGGGGTTTCTCGTTCCTTCCCGTGGCGCGCGTCCTGCCGTTGCGCCACGCCTTGCCGGTGCGTTTCGAGACGCCGACCGCGTGCGCGGCCTGGGTGAAGTTCATGCCTTCCTCGTCCAGCAGGCGCACGTACTCGGCGCGTCTCGCCGCGCACATCAGCTTCCTCGTCGGGTATTCGACGCCGTTGAACGCCCAACGGTGTTCCCCGCCACGGTCTTCGTTTCGGTGGCTTCTGGTCACCTGACCCTCCTTGCGGTAGGTCAGGTGTTGCAACGATCACTAGAACCCGCC
>JAIJEI010000224.1 GCA_022739095.1 Bifidobacterium sp. | reverse complement strand
CTCCAGTTCGAGCTTGCGGCCCGTCTGCGCGACGAGATCCGTGATCTCAAGAAGGAGCTCCGGCAGATGACCGAGGCGGGGCAATGACCCGTCACATACATGGGTTAGTGTAGGGAATCATGGCAGAAACCCCACTCGCATTTGAAATCATCACCTTCGTGGTGCTCGCGCTGTTCTTCATCGTCGACCTGTTCGTCATCGGGCGTCGTCCGCATGTGCCCTCCACCAAGGAATGCGTGCAGCATATCGCCTTCTTCGTGGTCATGGCGTTGATGTTCGGCGGGTGCATCTGGTTCTTCGCCGGCACCAGGCCCGCCATCGAGTTCTATTCCGGCTGGCTTACCGAATATTCGCTGTCCATCGACAATCTGTTCGTGTTCGTCATCATCATGTCGAACTTCGCGGTGCCCAAGCAGCTCCAGAAGTACGTGCTTTCGGTGGGCATCACCATCGCCCTGGTCTTCCGCGGCCTCTTCATCCTGATCGGCGCCGCCCTGATCACCCGCTTCACGTGGGTGTTCTTCCTGTTCGGCGCCTTCCTGATCTACACCGCCGTCAAACTGGTGCTCGGTGGCGATGAAGACGAGGAATATCACGAAAACGGCATCATCCGTAATCTGCGCAAGATCATCAAGATCACCGACGACTATGACGGCGAGAAGCTGCGCACCACCAAGAACGGCGTGCGTTACTGGACCCCGATGCTCATCGTGTTCCTGACCATCGGCACCACCGACGTCATGTTCGCTTTCGACTCGATTCCCGCGATCTTCGGTCTGACCAAGGATCCGTTCCTGGTGTTCACCTCCAACGTGTTCGCCCTGCTCGGTCTGCAGCAGCTCTACTTCCTGTTGGGCGCCCTGCTCGACAAGCTCGTCTACCTGCCTGCCGGCCTGTCCGTGGTGCTGGGCTTCATCGGCGTCAAGCTCATCATGGAGGCTCTGCACGGTAATACATTGCCGTTCATCAACGGTGGCGAAGGCATCCATTGGGTGCCGGAAGTGCCCACATGGCTGTCGCTGGCTGTGATTGTGCTCGCAATTGGCGGCGCATCCGTGGCTTCCGTGATCAAGATGAAGAGCATGGAAAGCGCTGAAAAGGACTGAAATCGTTAGAGAATACAACCCTTAGACCCAGTCAGCGCAACAATGTGAGCGCTCACAACACACCGTGAAGAAAACTTGTCATGAGTCGGCTCGCGCTAGTAGACTGGGTTTCGGCAAATGAGGCAATCGCGCCTCGAACCAAATTGAACAAGAATAGGCAGGCATTCATGCGTAAAGCCAAGATCGTAGACACCATCGGTCCTTCCACCGAGGATTACGACAACCTCCTGAAGCTCGTTGAAGCTGGTATGGACGTTGCTCGTCTGAACCGCTCCCACGGCACCCCCGAGGATCACCTCAAGGTCTACAACAACGTGCGCAAGGCCAGCGAAGCCACTGGTCGTAACGTTGCCGCGCTCGTTGATTTGCAGGGTCCGAAGATTCGCTGCGGTTGGTTCAAGAAGAACGCCGATGGCGAAGACAAGGTTCAGCTGCAGCTCGGCCAGGAATTCGTCATCACCACTGATGACGTCGAGGGCGACGAGCACATCACCTCCACCACCTTCAAGGGCCTGCCGGGCGATTGCCACCCGGGCGACCCGATTCTGATCGATGACGGCAAGGTCCGTCTTGAGGTCACCAAGGTCGAGGGCAACAACGTGTACACCAAGGTCATCGTGGCCGGCCCCGTGTCCTCCCACAAGGGCATCAACCTGCCGGGCGTCGCCGTCTCCCTGCCGGCTCTGACCGAGAAGGATGAGGCCGACCTGCGTTGGGCCATCCGCACCGGTGCCGACATCATCGCCATGTCCTTCGTGCGTTTCGCCACCGACATCGACCGCGCCCACGAGATCATGGACGAGGAAGGCCGTCGCATCCCGATCGTTGCCAAGATCGAGAAGCCGCAGGCTCTGGAGAACCTCGAAGAGATCGTCAAGACCTTCGACGGTGTCATGGCCGCCCGTGGCGACATGGCCGTTGAGTGCCCGCTGGAAGAGGTCCCGCTGGCCACTAAGCGCATCATCGAGCTGGCTCGCCAGTATGCCAAGCCGGTCATCGTGGCTACCGAAGTTCTCGGCTCCATGGTGAACTCCCCGGTTCCGACTCGTGCAGAGGCTTCCGACTGCGCCAACGCCGTCCTCGACGGCTCCGACGCCACCATGACCTCCAACGAGACTGCCGTTGGTAAGTACCCGGATGTGACCGTGGCCACCATGTCCCGCATCTCCGGCTACGCCACCGACCACGGCTTCGACCGCATTCCGGAGCTCAAGAACCTTGACATGTCCTCCACCGGCGCTGTCTCCTCCGCCGCTGTGGACTTGGCCGACAAGCTCAACGCCAAGGCCATCGTCGCTTACACCCAGACCGGCGCCACCGTGCACCGCGTCTCCCGTGAGCGTCCGGCCGCCCCGATCTACGGCCTGACCAGCAACGAGCACACCTACCACTGGCTGGCTCTGTCCTGGGGCACCGAAGCCTTCCTGCTCAAGGAGGACTACCACGACAAGTCCCGCAAGGATCT
>JAIJEI010000223.1 GCA_022739095.1 Bifidobacterium sp. | reverse complement strand
ACCTGATCCTGTTTTCTGGCGAAATCAAGAATCTGCGTGCGCCGGCTGTCATCAAGCTGGGCGAACACATCATCGAGAATCACAATCGGCTGCAATCCCAACCGGTCACGCACGATTTCGAACAATGTCATTTTCAAGGCCAGCGCCATCGTCCACATCTCGCCGTTCGAAGCGAACTCGCGGGCGGGAATACCGGCCAAGTCAAGGTTCATGTCATCACGCTGCGGACCGATAAGGTTCACGCCGCGAGCCACTTCACCGGGGTAGATGCGTTGGAAATGTTCGCTGATCTGCGGATGCGGATCGTCGAACATCAGCACTTCGTCGAATGAAGGCGCATACGTGAGCGTCACCTGCTCGCCGACACCGGCCAAGTCAGCGTAAATCGTGGCGAATGGCTCGGCAAGCAGGCTAATCACATGGGCTCGCATACGGGTCAACGCCACACCGGCTTCGATGAACTGACCGGTCCAGATTTCCAAACCGCTCAGAACCGCATCCATCGGCTGGCCATTGTTGGCATTGGCATTCAATTGCTTCAACAATGTGGCACGCTGTTTGGCGATGCGCGTGAACTGCTGCAACGTCTGCATGTATCCGGGCTCGAGCAGAGCCGCAGCCTGATTCATCATGGTGCGGCGTGCTCCCGGATCGCCGGACACCAATCGCTGATCTTCGGGAGTGAAGGAAACGCTGGGAATCTTGCCGATGATATCGCGCAGATACAGCGACGACCCCGAGTTGATGCGGGCTCTGTTGGCACCACGCGCATGAATCGACGCTTCATACGTAGTGGTTTGGCCGGCATCATCGGCGACGTTCGCGCGGATGGTGGCCGTGGTCTGCCCGCGTTCGATCAGCGGCAACGTGCTGGACGTGCGATGGCTAGATCCGGTGGACAGCACTTCGACGGCTTCCACCAGATTGGTTTTGCCCAGGCCGTTCTTGCCGAACAGGATGTTCACGCCTGGTACGAAATCGACCACTACCTGGCTCCATGAGCGGTAGTGGTCGAGTGCGAGACGGGAGATGTGCATTAGCGAATCGTTGGAAATTCAGGGATTTCAGTTGTTGAAGCGCATCGGCACGAGCAGGTAGCGGTAGTCCATGGACTCGTCGGAATCAGCTTCCTGCTGGCCGTTGAACTCGACCGGCTTGACCGGGGTCGTCATCTTGATGCGCACGAATGGTTCGGTCACGGCGGACAGACCCTCCTTCAGGTAGGACGGGTTGAATGCCACGGTGATGTCGTCGCCATCCATGTCGATGTCCAGCGTTTCGTTGGCCTGGGCCTCGTCGACCGACCCGGCAGACAGCGCCACTTCCTGACCGGTGAAGGTCATGCGAATCGGAGCGTTGCGTTCGGCGACCAAAGCCACACGGCTGATGGCGTCGAGCAGATCCTGCTTGTTGACCACGGCCTGAATCGGGTATTCGTCGGCGAACAGTCGGTCGACCGCCGGGAATTCACCGTCGATGAGCTGAGAGGTGGAGACGCGGCCGGCGTTTTCGAAGCCGAGCAGCGTCGGGCTATCGGCATCGAAATCAAGGCGGATGTTCTGGTGCTCGTCAAGAGCACGGGCCACATCCTTGAGCAGGGAACCACGAACCAGCGTGGTGGTGTCGACATCCGGGTTCTGCGGAGTCCAAGTGAAGGTGGCGCGGGCCAAACGAAAGCGATCGGTGGAGGTCATGACGACCTTGTCGCCTTGGAATTGCATGCGAACGCCGGTCAGTACCGGGCGGTTTTCTTCGCGGGAGACGGCGACGCATGCTTGGTTCACTGCCTGAACGAAAGTCGGGGCATCGACTTGGCCGAGCATGGCCGGTACCACAGGCAGATCCGGGTACTCGGTGTCGGGCATGAGCTGCAGCGTGAACTTCGACTTGCCGGACATGATGGTCAGCGTGGAGCCGTCGGTGATCAGGTACGTTTTCTCCGAGCGCAGCGACTTGGTGATATCGGCTAGCAGTTTGCCCTGAACCAGTACGGAACCGGCTTCGTCGACGCCGGCTTCGATGTGGTGGCGAGCGGAAATCTCGTAGTTGAAGGCGGAGAATTGCAGCGTTCTGTCAATGGCTTCCAGCTTGACGCCAGCGAGAATCGGGTTGGAGGGACGTGCGTCGATGACTCGGGAGGTCCAAGCTACGGCGTCGGCCAGGGCTGCGGTATCGATTTCGACTTTCATATGTGATTGTTCCCTTCGTCGGTTTGGCTGAGAAATATTCTAGCCGTTGGGTGGCGAACTTACGTACGCTGGGTGACCGGCTGTTACTATGGCGATGATGCTTTTCACGTAACTGAGTAAGTAATCGCCATAATAAGGCCGGTGGATAGTGTGGATAAGTAGGGTTGAGCCCTGCAAACGCAACGGTTCATAAGTCCCTGAAAATTGTGGACAAATTCTGCATGGCTTGTGGATAAGTAGGCGAGTTTTCCACAGCCATTTCGTCGAATTTGAGTTTTCCACATCGAGGTCGCAGTTATGCACGAGTTTTCCACAACAAAATAGTGGGTAATCCACGAGTTATCCGCCGAGTTTACCCACATCTGTGCACAACTATGTGGATAACTTTTTTGG
>JAIJEI010000031.1 GCA_022739095.1 Bifidobacterium sp. | reverse complement strand
GGCAGGAACAGCAGCAGACGGTTGTCGTCGTACAGCATGCCACGCAGAATCTCGTAGCCGTTAAGCACGATGTGCGTGTAATTGCGGTTGGAGAGCATCGCGCCCTTGGGCTTGCCGGTGGAACCGGAGGTGTAGACCACGGTGAGCAGATCATCGGCTTTGATACGAGCGATAGCGGCATCCAACGTCTCGTCGGATACGCCATGCCCGAAGTCGGCGACAGCGTCAAGGCCATCGGCCTTGAAATTGAACACGTATTTCATGCTCGGATGATTGACACGGATCTGCTCAAGCGTCTGTGCGTGCTGGAATCCGCCGGCAAAGGCGATGGCGGGATCGACTTCCTCGACGATGCCCGCGGTCTGACGGGCGGAATCGGTCTCATAGACGGGCACAACCACAGCGCCGATTGCCGCGCAAGCGAAATCAGCCACGCCCCACTCATAGCAGGTAGGCGAGTAAATCAGCACCATGGTGCCGGCTTTGACGCCAAGTCCCAACAGGCCCTTGGCCACCTCGCGTACGCGGGACAGCATTTCAGTAGCTGTGGCGCCGCGCCATTGGTGGGTGTTGTCATCCTGCCATTCCGCGATGATGTCATCCGGCGTGCGAGCTGCTCGTTTGGCCAGCAGCGAGTAAACGGTGTCGTCATCGGTGGTGACATATCTGGGTTCTTCTACATGTTCACGCATGGTCACTACTATAGGCGAACCAGCCTATGACACGGCAGAACCGTCTTCCGCTACCAGCGTAGGAATCGGTGTGCGGGCGGGGCCGTCTGGTCAGCCCAGATCGGCATAGATGCACATCCATCGGGAACCGATGTACTTCAGTTTGAGGTTGACTCGCAGATTTTCCTGGCCAATGGTCATGAATACCGCCATTTCCAGCGTGTCCTTGCCGGTGATCATGCCGTCGATCAATGTGGGGACAGTGGGCAGATAGCAGAATTTCGCTTTGAGCTCCGGATGAGTGACCATGTGGGTGCCGAGCAGATATTGCATGGTTTGCAGCCGGTCCAGGCATGGTTTTGTCATGGCTCTGTTGAGATGTGCGACGCTGAGTTTGCCACGTATCGCGTCCGCCGATGTGCAGGCGATGCGGCATGCAGCCATGGCCATGGAATGACATTCCTTCGCATTCAGCCCGCCTATGAATGTGGGTTGGATGTGATACCGCACCGGGCGATCCGACAGCTCCACAACGATGAATCCGTCATAACTCGGCAACGGCCCGTACTGATATGTGCCGTGGAAAAATCCCGAATACTCCATAATGACCCCTTCAAGCCCCCTTGCAACTCACCATCATCGGCGAGCATCTGTACTACAACATCACAAAAGGCGCGCCAAGTCAAACGACTTGAGCGCGCCTTAGGGCAAGTTAAGCCTACTGCATGGAGGGCAAACCCCCATTTTCAGGGGGGTGATCGGGATTATCGAGCGGAATACGGGTTGACCACCATGCCGCAACGCTGGAAGTTCTTCACGTCGACGTAGCCGGTGGAGGCCATCGCGCGCTTGAGGGCGCCGATGAAGTTGGTCTTGCCGTCCGCCTGGTGGCTCGGTCCGAACAGCACCTGTTCGAGCGGGCCGACCGTGCCGACCGTGGTGCGGTAGCCGCGCGGCAGCGTCTGGTGGCGGGCTTCGGAACCCCAGTGGGTGCCCTTGCCGGGGGCCTCGGTGGCGCGGGCCAGCGGAGCGCCGAGCATGACCGCGTCGGCGCCGAGGGCCAGGGCCTTGACGAAGCTGCCGGAGTCGCCCATGCCGCCGTCGGCGATGACCTGCACGTAGCGGCCGCCGGATTCGTCCATGTAGTCGCGGCGGGCCTCGGCCACGTCGGCGATGGTGGTGGCCATCGGGGCCTGCACGCCGATGGTCTGGCGGGTGGCGGAGACCGCGCCGCCGCCGAAGCCGACGAGCACGCCGGCCGCGCCGGTGCGCATCAGGTGCAGGGCAGCGGTGTAGTTGGATGCGCCGCCGACGATGACGGGCACGTCAAGGTCGTAGATGAACTTCTTGAGGTTCAGCGGTTCATGGCCGGAGGAGACGTGCTCGGCGGAGACCACAGTGCCGCGGATCACAAACAGGTCCACGCCCGCGTCCACCACGGTGGAGTAGAACTGCTGGGTGCGCTGCGGGGAGAGAGCGCCGGCCACGGTGACACCGGCGGCACGAATCTCGTGCAGACGCTGCGTGATGAGTTCCGGCTTGACCGGCTCGGCATAGATCTGCTGGATACGCTCGGTGGCCTGATCGGCCGGCAGCCCGGCGATTTCGTCCAACAGCGGGGTCGGGTCCTCGTAACGGGTCCACAGACCTTCCAGATCGAGCACGCCGAGCGCGCCCATCTTGCCCATGGCGATGGCGGTGGCCGGGCTGGTCACCGAATCCATGGGGGCACCGATCACCGGCACATCGAACTCATAGGCGTCGATCTGCCAAGAAGTGGAGACGTCCTCGGGGTCGCGGGTGCGACGGGAGGGGACGATCGCCACATCGTCGAGTGCGTAGCCGAGACGGCCCTTTTTGCCCAAACCGATTTCAATTTCCTGAGACATGGTTGTAAGCCTATTGCCCGGGTGGGACGCCAACAAGGCCGTTTCCCACGGACCGGACGATTGCTTCAAGTCGTTACAAACATGCGCTATGACTAAATCATCTTCACACCATCTATCAGGAGGAAGCATGGCCAAAATCAAGGTCGAAGGCACTGTCGTCGAACTCGACGGCGACGAGATGACCCGCGTGATCTGGAAGGACATCAAGGATCGTCTGATCCTGCCGTACCTCGACGTGAACCTCGACTACTACGATCTGGGCATCGAGCACCGCGACGAGACCGATGACCAGGTGACCATCGACGCCGCCCACGCCATTCAGAAGCACCATGTCGGCGTCAAGTGCGCCACCATCACCCCCGATGAGGCCCGAGTCAAGGAATTCGGTCTCAAGAAGATGTGGAAGTCCCCCAACGGCACCATCCGCAACATCCTGGGCGGCACGATCTTCCGCGAGCCTATCGTGATGAGCAATGTGCCTCGTCTGGTGCCCGGCTGGACCAAGCCGATCGTCGTGGCCCGTCACGCATTCGGCGACCAGTACAAGGCCACCGATTTCAAGGTTCCGGGCGCCGGCCAGCTGACCGTCACCTTCACTCCGGACGATGGCTCCGAGCCGATCCAGCACGTGGTCTACAACTACGGCGAAGACGGCGGCGTGGCCCAGGTGCAGTACAACGTCAACGATTCGATCCGCGGTTTCGCTCGCGCCTGCTTCAACTACGGCCTGATGCGTCATTACCCGGTGTACCTGTCCACCAAGAACACGATTTTGAAGGCCTACGACGGCCAGTTCAAGGACATCTTCGCCGAGGTGTTCGAGACCGAATACAAGGACAAGTACGCCGAGGCCGGCCTGACTTACGAGCACCGCCTGATCGACGACATGGTGGCCAGCTCCCTGAAGTGGCACGGCGGTTACATCTGGGCCTGCAAGAACTACGATGGCGATGTGCAGTCCGACTCCGTGGCCCAGGGCTTCGGCTCGCTGGGCCTCATGACCTCCGTGCTCATGACCCCGGACGGCCAGACCGTCGAGGCCGAAGCGGCGCACGGCACCGTGACCCGCCACTACCGCCGTTGGCAGAAGGGCGAGAAGACCTCCACCAACCCGATCGCCTCCATCTTCGCCTGGACCGGCGGTCTCAAGCACCGCGCCGACCTGGACGGCACGCCCGAAGTCCGTCACTTCGCCGAGACGCTGGAAAAGGTCATCGTCGACACCGTTGAAGGCGGTCAGATGACCAAGGATCTGGCCATGCTCATCGGCCCGGACGAACCGTGGCTCGACACCGACGGCTTTATGAACGCGCTGGACGAGAACCTGGCCAAGGCTCTGGCCGAGTAAATCATCGAATACATCGTGCGGACCTATATGGGTCATGTCATGTCGCAAACTGTCATGATTGTCGTGCTTCATCTGGAATGCTCTTCAGCGCGATAATCATGACAGTTGTTCGATACACGCGCGAAATACCCCTAATTGTTCCCGGATATGTGGCGATTTGTTCACTGGTCCGGGACTTTTTCGCATACGGCCTACTAGAATCGTGATTCAGTTTGTTTTCACGCCCGTTTGAGGAGGTTTCGCTGCTTATGGTGTTCGCACGCCGCTCAACCACGCTGCTCGCCGCCATTGTCGCATCCTGCGCGATGGTGCTGTCACTGACCGCGTGCACCTCAGACAATAAGACCGTTGCAGACGGTCAAACCACGGTGACGTCCAATTCTTCCGGCGGCGTGGCCGTGTTCACGCCTTCGGACGGCATTACGCTGAATCAGCAGACGCCACTGAACAAGTGGGCGAAGCTGGTGCCCGACCTGACCAAGGCCTTGGTCGACGCCGGTTTCAAGAAAGGCGATATCGATTATACGACGTCCGACTCGTTGGACAAGCAAAGCCGCGCCATCCAAGACTTTGTGGTCGACCATCTTTCGAATAACACCACGGACAGTTCCGGCATTGCCATCGCGCCCGACAACATGACATTGCTCGTGGCTCCAGTAGTCGAGGCCGATGCTTCCACTCGCCAATACGGCGATTACGTCAGCCAGAACCTGAGCACCAACGATGCCACGGATGAGGGAGCTACTTCTGACGGTGATTCTTCCGAAGACAGCTCTTCCAAAGATGACTCGTCCAACACTGAGAGCGACAGCACTGCATCGGACGAGCAGGCGCAGGCCGTGGACCGGCTGGTCTCATCGCTCAAGCTGGCCAAGGAATCCGGCATGCATGTGGTATTGCTCGGCAACAGCATCGAGGGATATAAGCCGGACGCCTTCGTCAAGTTCTCGGACGCCCAGACCATCGGCAAGCTACAGGCGGAAAAGATGGTGTCCAAACTCAAGTTGGATAAGGCCAGTAAAGACAACCCCAAATACATTGAGGTGCTGCTGCCATACACCGCCGTGGACGAAAAAGGCAACGCCAACGATTCCACGTTCGCCCAAGAGGCGTTCCGTGGTATCTGGCAGGTACTGGGCTCCTACTATCAGAAGGGCGTTGTGGAAAGCCCTTCAGGCACCTTGGACGGCAAATCCACGGAAAACGATTGGCAAGCCGTGGCCTACGATGCCGCCAAGGAAGGCTCCACTGTGAAAGTGATTGACAAGCGTCTGGCAAAAACCGACGGACAGTCCACGCTCACCCGTATTGACGGCATCATCACGATGAACGACTACATCGCCTCCGAGGTCGTCAAGGAATTGGACGATCTGGGATACACCGGCTCTGCCGCCGATATCAATCCGCAGATCACCATCTCGGGCATTGTCGGCAATATCACCGGCAAGAAGGATCTCAGCCGCGACGCCGTGCCGGACCCGATCAAATCCCCTGAAAACGACAACGCAAACGACTCATCCAGTTCCGATGACGATGCGGATAAGGACACCTCCGCTTCCGACAAGGACCGTGACTCGCAATGGCCTCTGGTGACCGGATACGGCGCGTACGTCTCGAACATCCCATCCATCGTCAAGGGCAAGCAATGGATGACCGGCATGGAAGACAGACAGACCATCGCCGCGGATATCGCTCAGGCATGCGCCAAGCTCAACAAGGGCGAGGCGCTGAATTCCATGCCTTCAATCAGGAACTCCGAGGTAGGCGGCGTGAAGAAAGTCCCGACCATCAACGAACCATTGCTGGCTGTCAGCGCCAGCAATCTCAAGTCCGCGCTGATCGACCCCGGATATATCTCCTTGGCCGATGCCGGTCTGTGATTCATACTCGTCACGCCGCCAGCCGCCTGCGATGCCTCTTGCGTCCGGTATCGTCCCGGTCGACAACCATTGCTGAATCATGACGGCTTCAGCACGATTTTTCGACTCCCCGCATATTGCTGTGGGTCAAGATAATCGGCCGTTCCTCGCTTGAGGCCCCAATGCAGGCAACGGTCTTCACAATGGTCCGAGCTTCCCTCAACGATGCCTACGGGCTGTCTGCGGGAGATCGTATCCCCCACCGAGAGCTCGGTAACGGCCGGTTCGAATGTCGACGTGACACCTCCACGATGCCGTACACTCACCACATCTTTGCCAGCTACTTTGCCAGCAAAACTCACGGTCCCTGCCTGTGGTGACAGAATTACGGTACCTTGCTCCGCAACAAGATCCACGCCACGATGACCTGGTGCCCACGGGTTGATCGGCCGCTCGAACTGTTGTTCGACCCGTGGATCGTCGACCGGCCAGTCGAATCGGGATTCGCACTGATTGCCATTGCGCCACGCCAAACCAGACATATCGGTGAAATCCTCCACCGTGTATGCCGCATCTCCGGTCACCGCAGTATCCGCATGCGCAACATGCTGAGGCGTGGATGCCAGTCCTACTCCCAAGGCAAGCAGCAGGCCGATAACGGCGGCCAACGCGATTATGGCATCCATACGCCGTTGCCGTTCCTGAGCCCGCTGACGCGCCTGCTGACGCCGCCTGCTGGCACGTCGGGCTTCGTCGCGACGCCAATCAAACAACAGTGGTGCATTCATGAGATTCCTCCCCATAGTGTGAGTGTGATGTGATTCCGGCTTCTTTGCCGGTGATACCCACCTTGAGGGGTCCGAAACAGGATGTCCAGCCAGAACGACCTATGTGGTTCCAGCTTCCGAAGTTATCCACAATGAAATTTCGCGTGACAGTACCGCCGCATCGTCATCATGTTGTATGAGATAGTATTCGATGAGTCCGGTTCTGCGGAATTCAGCGCGACATGCCCTACACGCATGTAATTTGCTTTTTCGTGGCAGGCATGTAAGATATGTGACTTGTGCGCGAGAGAAATCTCAAACAGAGCATACATTCCTGCGTAGCTCAGTTGGCAGAGCATCCGACTGTTAATCGGACGGTCGCTGGTTCAAGCCCAGCCGCAGGAGCTCATTGAAGGCCTCGGATTGATTCGAGGCCTTTTTGCTGCCTGAGTATTCTTTCTTCATGCGCTCAAGGAAGTTTCTATCCTCATTGAACTGTGTCGCGTTTGAAAGATCGTCCATAGACACATGCAAATAGTTGGCAATTGCTGCAACTTGTCCATATTTGAAATGCGTGCGGCCTGTCATGAGCTGAGAGACAGCTCCTGATGTGATGTTGAGCACATCCATAAGGGAGTTCTGGGATACTCGATTTGCCTTTAAATACTTGCGGATGTTGTATCGCAGAATTGCCTCTGCTTCATCCTCGTCAAACTGGCTGGCGACGAGTACGGGGTCAACCATCGTCATAATATTCTCCCCTAAATTGCTAAGGATAATGGTCTTAACACGCAGTATAGGGCTTCGTTTGCGCTTAGTCAAGCTAAGTAGTATGGTTCTGTTTAGATAAGCTAAGCAGTTGAAGGAAGCTAATATGTCGAATATGAAGCGATGGCTCAGAGAGCATGGCATATCGTATGCCCAGCTCGCTAAGCAGCTGAATCAATCTCAGCCAAGCATCAGCCAGAAGGTCAACCTGAAGACCTGCTGGCAATTCGACGATTGTCGCCGTCTACGAGATGTTTACGGTCTCTCGTCAGATTTTGTTCAGGACTTGGTTCCCTATGAAGCCAAGTTTGCTGAATCTGTTCGTGATCACGAGGAGTTGTCTGTCTGATAAAGGAAAAGCCCAGTCTCGATTTGGAGCATCGAAACCGGGCGTATGCAACACATCCAATGTTGAACGATTCCCGAGTCGCCAAACTTTTGAATCGTTCGCATTGCCTTTTAGATTATGGAGGCTGCACAAATGTCTAGTGTAACCGAAGTCGCTGTGCCGACTTCTGATTTTGATGGTAACGCCCCCGTGAATGGTTCGCGGTGCATGGCGTCTACATTTTCCGAGTCCCTGTATTGGCGGCGTTCTGCCCGACGCTACGAGCTGGCGGGTCTTGCCGCTTGGATGCTGGCCGCGTTGTCGTGCGTGGTTTTTCTGGCGATTCTGCTTGCCGCGAGGAATCTCCTCGTGCCGGCCGTGCTTCTGGTGCCTTTGGCCTGCGTGATGGTCCTTGCGGGCCGTTGGTGCGACCGGAACTCGCGCGATGCCTGGGATTTCGCTTTCTGGTCCCTTCACACGGAGGTGAGGCAATGACCATGACCGTTGGCGCGCGTTCCCTCGATAACGAGGAGCGCTCGAA
The DNA here is from genome assembly GCA_022739095.1 of Bifidobacterium sp. Lineage (GTDB taxonomy): Bacteria > Actinomycetota > Actinomycetes > Actinomycetales > Bifidobacteriaceae > Bifidobacterium. The sequence goes on along the minus strand of JAIJEI010000031.1, from coordinate 6,942 downwards.
TTTCCGGGACTATACGTCCCTGTTGTCCCTGTCCGTAGATGCGTCGATGACCGTGAGGGAGGTCATGGCGGTCGCCTATCTGATCGGCCGGCATGACGCGCTTCGTGTGTTCAATCGCGGCTACGAGGCCGGTGCGGGCATGGTGTCCGACGAGATCGACGCGTTGATGCGCGACGTGGAAGCCCTCAGCGGCGATGACGCGGTGTCCTCGATGCTCAGGCATCCTTCGGTGAGCGGGGGTGATGGGTGGTGGAATCGGTGATCCTGCTGTTCGTGGTGCTTGCGGTGGCCTGTTTCGGCCTGCTGCTGCCGTTCCTGCGTCTGACAGTCGGCATCGTGCTTCTCGTGGTCCGTCTGCTGGCCTCCCTCGCGCGATCAATGGGGGCGGGCCGATGATGCACCTCATACTCGTGATCGCCGTCGTCATCATTCTCGCCGCGTCCTGTCTGCTGACGTTCGCCCTGTGCCGCGCGGCCACGCGCCGCGACATGCTTGAGGCCCGTTGGCGTGAGGAGTCGGCCGGTTCCGTGGGTGAGGAGAGCCATGAGAGCGCATGAAACGCTTGAGCGTGCCGGGCGTCAGGGCGGCTTCCCGGCCCGTGGTTCCGCTTCGGGCCTGTTGGCGGCCTGCCCGTCGGACGGCAGCCACGACTTCTACCTGTCGATGATGCTCGACGTTCCCGTGCCGCGCGTGCCCATGCTGCGCGCACGTCTGCAAGGCTCCCGCCGAGGGGGTGCCGCATGAGCGTGAACGCGGTCGATTGGGCGCTCAGGTTCGCGCCCGTGGATGCCAAGCATAATGGTGCCGCGCGCGTGCTGATGTGTCTGGCGAACGTGGCCGACGACGAGGGGCGCAACGCGCATCCGACGCACAGGAAGCTGGCCGCGTGGTGCAAGTGCAGCGTGAGCACGGTCAAACGCCACCTGTCATGGCTGGAAGCGAACGGGCTGATCCGTCGCGGCGACCAACGCCAGGCCGGGCATTTCAGCGAGTGGCACCGGCCCATCGTATGGGACCTTTGCTTGGGGAACCGTCTGGAACTCGACCCCGACTTCTTCGACTCGAACGACATCGACTCGACCCGAGGAGGACGACCCTCAACGGAAAACAAGGCAAAGGGAAACCCCGGCTCACCTGTGGACCTGGGTTCCGAGCCGGAATCCGGTGATAACCCCGGCTCACACATGAACCGTGGTTATGGCGACGGGGATGCCGGAAAACCCCAGCTCACAGGTGAACCACGGTTCACAGCTGTGACCCCACCCCCAGCTCACCTGGTGAGCTACAGTACGTCCCTAGTACGTAATAACCCCTCTGCCCCTACGGGGCATCTCCCCGCAAGCGGAGAGACCACCCCGGACGATGACGGAATCCGCGAGGACGGTTCATGGGCCGACGCCGCCGGAGCCGAACCCCCAAGCAGCGAATCCGCCGGGGCTGGTTCCGACGCGGAGGCGGTGTGCCGCACGATGGCGGACGGGCTGCGCGCCATGCCGCCGATGCCGGTGCCCGAACCGTTGGCCCGGCCCGGCAAACGCGAACTCGACGCCGCCCGACGGCTGATCACCCGCCACGGCATGCCACTGGTGCTGGCCGTGGCCGAATGGGCGTCGATGCCTCCCAAGGCCGGCGCGGGGAAACGTTCCGGCAAACCGTATGACGGTTTCTGGCGTCGCTCGCTCACCGGCCCCCGCTCCCTCGCACGGCACTGGGACCAGGTATGCCTCCAGATGGCCGACGACCCCCACGGGCGTCGCCTGCTCGCCGAACACGGCATCCTCGCCGACAAGGGCGAACCGGCGCAGCCGCCGAGTACGGAATCCACGCCGAAGGTGCCGAACTACGGCATCCCCGACAACCTGGACCGGCGCGTGCGGAAACTGCTCGACCCTTACGGCTTCGATGCCGGCAATGACGGCTGGGAGGCCGAACGCACCCTGCGCCGGCTGCTGAAGAACATCCCCGCGAACGACGCCGAGAACGAGCGCAAGGCGGTGCGTGAGGCACTGAGCGCCGGCCGCGCCTTCCTCGACGCGGAATCCAGGGAGGAAGACGAACCCGGCCAGTGGGAGCAGGTTGAGTCCGGGACCGTTCCCATGCGTTCCGGTTTCATCGGCAACCAGTTGAAGGAGGTGCCATGTTCCTGAAAGGCGAATGCGCGGACTTCCCGAACGCCTGGTCGGACCGCATGTGGGGGCCGGACGACCTGCCCAACCAGCGAAGCCAATACGAGCTGCGGCGTGCGGCGGTGCGGATCTGCGAGGCCTGCCCGGTCAGGGCCGAATGCCTCGCGTTCGGCATCATGGTCCAGGACCAGTACGGCATCTACGGAGGACTGCCGTTGCGGGCCCGCCGTCAGGTCCTGAAAACCGCTCAGGAGGCCGGATTCCGGTTCAACCCGGACGACCCGACCGCCGAACAGAGGCTTGCACGATTCATCCGGGCGAACCCGGAAATCGTGGCGGCGGCACGCGAGAAGGAATGCAAACGCCGCAAGACCGAGCAGCGCAACGCACGCCAGCAACGATGGCGCGCCACCACGCGCTCGGCCGGCAAGGCGAAGGCCCCGGCCGCCGCCACGCACACCCCGCCCTTGCAGGACACCCTCTTCTGAAGACAATCCGATACAGATAACCGGTCCGGCCCCATAAGGACGAACCATTCCGGAAACCCGTATACGCGGCAAACCGTGGAACCGTGCACCCGTGGACACGGGAAGCCGGAAATCCGAATGAAAGGAACAATCCCAATGACCACGAACACGAAAACGGTGGCCTTCGTCAACCTCAAGGGCGGGGTCGGCAAGACCACCAGCGCCATCGGCACCGCCGAAGCACTCGCCCGACTGGGCCATACCGTGACGGTGCGCGACGCCGACCCGTCCGGCGCGGCGACCCTGTGGGCGCACAAGGCCCTATCGGCCGGCCGTCCACTGCCCTTCGGGGTGGAGGTCGTCAACCGGTTCACCGTCGCCGCGCCCGCCGAGGAGGAATGGGTGCTGATCGACACGCCTCCCCTGCAGACCGATCTGGTGGAGGCGGCGGTGGACGCGGCCGACCTCGTGCTGCTCGTCACCACCACCGGCCCCATCGACCTGGAACGCATGCTGGAGACCATCCGGCAGATCAACAAGCCCTCCTCGGTGCTGCTGACCCAGACCCGCCACGGCACGCGCAGCCTCAGGCACGCCGAGGAGTTCCTGGCCGAGAACGGACTGGCCCATTGCAGGGAGACCATCCCGTACAAGGAGGCCATGCGCCTCGCGCCGGACGAGGGCCGGTTCCCGTCCGCCTCGGGCTACGGGCTTATCGCCAAGGAACTCAGCGACGCATTCAACGCCTGACACCCGCGGAACCGGCAACCCGGAAACCCGTGTCCACGCAAACCCGTGGACACGGGGACACGGAAAGGAACAGCATCATGGAGATCAACAAGCCGATGACCACGAGGAACATGCTGGCATCGACCCTCACCGACTACAAGAAACCGGTCAAGCTGCCCAAGATCACGGTGGAGCTCGACCCCATGCTCAAGAAACGGTTCAAGGCCGAGGCCGTGCGACGCGGCACCACCATCCGCGACATGCTCACGGCATGGATCGAACGCGACTGCCCTCCCCTCGACGCGGCGGACGCAAGGGCCGAGGCGAAGCAAGACGGAAGAAGGAGTGGATGATGACGGACGGCATCGAGGAGCGGGCCGCACTGGCCCGTCGCGGGATCATGGACCATTCGGATTGCGAGGAGTGCACGGAGGACTGGACGTTCCTGATGCGTCAGGGACGACGGGAGTTCCCGTTGGGATTGCGCACGGTGCTCGCGTGCCTCGCGTTCGCCGAACGCGAGGGCGCGGTGCCCGAGCTGCCGGCGGATTGGTGGGTTAGAATCAACAGGAGGTATCGATGACGACGATGCGCGGCGAGGGGGGCCGACTATGGATGCGTTCAAGGCATGGCCAGGAAGGGCGGAAAGCATCGTGATCGGCCAGGAGCCATACATGAGGTGCACCGGCGGCGTGGCCCCGTGGCGTCGTGACGGCGACAAGGGGCCGTCCTACTACGCGGTGTGCCCGCTGTGCGACGATCCCATCCAGATCGTCGGCCTGTTCCGCCGGCAGGAGGAAAGCCGTGCGCGCCGGCCCTACGGGCGACACCACCGGGGCGACGTGCCGGGCCTGTGCCGCTACGACGAGGACGCCTACCTGCACTGCCCGTATGCGGATCCGAACCATCGGACGGACACCCGAGCGAGACGTCATCCGAAGGACCGGACCGGGCGGGCCCTGTATGGTCTCATGCGCGGCGAGTTCGACCGGGTGACGCTGGCCTCCGGCATCCATCTGGGGCCGGGGGCCGCCCGTGACATGCTTCGCAAATGGCGGGACGACCAAGGATGGCGCTACTACGACGCGACCTACGGCAATCTGCCGCAGATGCTGTTCTTCGCGGCCGGCGGACAGAACCTGGTCAAACGCTACATCGTGCCGGACAGCCCGTTGCACGAACGGCTGAAAGGCGTGCCGCAGGTGAGATTCACGCCGACGCGCTCCCGGTACGTGCAGGTGGACAAGGCCGGGCCGGGGTTCCTTACTCTGGATTTCCTGCTGTACGCCCGGCGCATCGAATGGGACGGACAGCACATGAACGAGACGTTCAGGCTACGCGGCCTGCTGGGCCGCGATGACGGGCAACAGGCCTTCGATGACCTGACCCTCGACGTCGATCAGGACTGGCTCCCCCACACAGCGGACGCCCAACCCGGCCGCGACGAGCGGCTACTCGACATCGCGCGGGAAACGCTGCAATCCAACGCGGGTATCCCGGCAGATCAATAAAGCGTTATCAATGCAAGGAGAACAATGATGAACGAGAACGACAAGACGGAAATCCTCGAACCCGTCGAAACACCCGCCGAGAACATCACAGAGCCAAGCAAGGATGGAAGCAGGCGTCCGAAGTGGCTGCCGCCCCTGATCGCCGTCGTCTGCGCGGTGATTCTGGTCGCGGCCGGCATCATCGGCTGGAACGCTTACAGCGGCGCGAAGCTCGCCGAGGCCAAGGAGGCGTGCGCCACCGCCGCCGACACCGTGCGCAACAATGCCAACGAGTACAACGCGCTGCTCAACGGCGATGCCGCCGACGCCGCCGCCGTCAAGGCCGAACAGGTCACGGACTCGAAGACCGTCGAATCCTTGGGCAAGGAACTCAAGGCCATGGCACCCGAATACGAGGGCTGCGTGGCCGATGATGCGAAGGGTCTGGATGCCGCCACAGCGAAACTCAATGAACAGGCCGACTGGTACGAGACCCACGAGAAGAGCCTGTCGAAGGCGGTGAGGGCCGTCACCAAATCCAAGGCAGCGAAGAGGCTGGAAACCGCGAAAACGAATCTGACCGCGAAGCTGGACGAGGCGTCGAAACTGCTCGCGGATTCGGACGGCAAGGTCGCGGACAACGCCACCCGCGACGCATTGTCGAACGCCATCGACGCGGCGAACGGGCTGAAGGACGGGAACGATCCGGCGAAGATCGACGGGGCGCGCAAAACGCTGGAGGATGCCATCAACGGCGTGAACGCGAGCGTCCAGGCAAAGACGGACGCGGATGCGCAAGCCGCCGCAGCGGCCGCAGCGGCAGCCCAGGCTCAGGCGCAGGCCCAATCCACCTACACCGGCGGCGGCTCGTCATACTCCGGCAACAGCACATATCGGCGTACAGGCGGCTCTTCGACCGGCGGCTCCAGCACATACCGTGGCGCCACATCGGGCGGATCCGGCTCCAGCTCCGGTTCCGGTTCGACCGGCGGCTCTGCCTCCACCACAAGACCAAACCTCAACAGATCATACGGCTGCACTGAGGACTGCTATGTTCCGCCGAACAATCTTATTCAGCACTGATTGATGATTGGCTGTTTGTGGCCCGCACTGGGGAATCGGTGCGGGCCTTTTTTTCATGGATTTTGTGAGGAAGGGACATGTTCCCGCGAACCTGTATTCCCTTATTCCCGTGTACCCGTATTGCCGGGAAATATTCTTGGATTTTTGTAGACGCCATGCTCCGTGGTTCGGCGTGTCGGCTGTGAGGCTTGTTGGTGGTTGCCGGGCCAACCGGTGGCTACCTCCCGTTATTCCTGCGGTCGGAAGCCCCGCCACCCCTTGAAAAAGAGGCGACGGGGCCATGACCGGAAAGTTTGAAGGGAGGGGATGAACAGAAAAGGTCAATAACGGAGGCTCATTTTTATGAACTTTAGTAGAAAGATGAAAGCCGGTGTCGCCGCGTTGGCCGCGATCGCCACGCTTGGTGCCGGCGGCGTCGTCGCTTCGACCGCGTTCGCGGGCGGTGGCGGCGGCAACCGGCCCGGTGAGGGCGGCGGCCTGGACGCGGTGCAGTTCTGGCAGTACAAGGACGACGCCAGCGGGGCGTGGGGTCCGGCCACGAGTCTTGATTCGGTGCGCGCCGCCATGAACGACGCGGGCGTGACGTTGGCGGGCGATGGCGTCACGAAGGCGCAGGCCGCTTTGGACCAGGCCCGTACGGAATGCGAGGCGGGCTTCCAGCGGCGTCACCCCGGCGAGGGCGACGGCGACTGCCGAGTGGTCGCGGTCGGCGAGGTGCCAGCCGTCATGGGCGGCAACTACATCTACAACGGGTCCGGCTGGGCTTCGCCGACCGGGACCGGCAGCTGGTACGACAACTGGAACAAATACGTCGCACCGAACACCCATAAGTATGCAGGCACTCAGAATTACCACACATCCGATGGCTTCTCAGATGATCCGTCGAACAGCGTTGATGCGATCATGCGTCGTAATGTGGAGGCTTCCTCGAAGCCGTCGATCGTGGTGATCGTGCTGGACAAGTACCAGCCGAAGCCGCCGGAGACGCCGCCGGACGCGCCGTCGAAGAAGGTGGAGCAGGGCACGAGCGCTGATGGCATGTCGAAC
>JAIJEI010000030.1 GCA_022739095.1 Bifidobacterium sp. | reverse complement strand
TCGACGGCGTCGGTGACCAGCGACGAGAGTTTCACCGTGCCGGTCACATCGATGCCGCGCCCCTCATCGAGACGGGCCAAAGACAGCAGATCCTCAACAAGAACAGTCATGCGCTGGCTGGACCGTTCGATATGTTCGATGGACTCGTCCGCACGCTCCAAGGCACCAGGCATATCGCGCTGCATCTTATACAGCTCCGCATAGCCATGGATGGCGGCCAGCGGGGTGCGCAGCTCATGGCTGGCGTCGGAGACGAACCGTTTCATCTTGTCGGTGGTCTCCTCCTGCTCATGGAAACTGGATTCTATTCGGGTGAGCATGGAGTTCAGCGAGGCGGCCAGGGAGCCGACCTCAGTGTTTTCCGGCGCGGAAGGAATACGTTGGCTCAGGTCGCCGGCGGCAATTTTCGCGGCGGTCTTCTCTATGCGCTTCAGCGGCGTCATCGTGTGCTGGATGATCAGCGTAGACAGGGAGCCGCCGAGCAGCACCACGGCGATGCCTACCACAATGCAGTATCGGGTGAGTGTGTTGACGGTGTCGATCTGGTCGGCCAGCGACAAGCCGATGTACACCACGGCCCGGTCCTTGCCGTTTTGATGGAAGGTCACCGGCAGAATACGCCATGGTGCCCTCGCCGTGACGATGGCGGCATGGTTGGCATTGGCAGTGGGGTTGGCCAGTACCTTGGTGATGGTGTCAGAGGAATCGGAGTTTCCGTTGGCCGGATCGTTCTGGCTGTCTGCACTGTCGGATTGTACCGTGATAATCTGCTTGGCCACTGCCTGCGTAGTGAATGCCTGGCCAAGCGTGATGCCATTGGTATCGCCACAGGTAGGCAGAATCGGCACCGATACGATACCGTCCTGCATCTGCGGCATCAGCAGGGTCACGACCAGAGGATTGCCCTCTTTGTCTTTGGTGCCGTCGGTGTATTGAATCTGCAGAAAGTACGAGTTCGGCCCCGATGAGTCATTTTTTGACAGCAAATCGATATTGTTGACCACCAACTGGCTTTGCGAGCTTAACTGGGTGTCGGTTTTCTGCAGCATGTAGTTGTTCACCAACGCGCGGATGGAGAAGGAAATCACCGACACGCCGATGAGCAGCACGGCGATGGTGCAGGCCACCAGCTTGCTGCTCAACGAGATACGGTCGATATGCCGCATCAGTATGTTTTTCTTACGTTCGTGCCGCTCTTGGAAATGGGCGGCGAACGGCGGCATTGCAGGCATGGGACTCGTGTTCGGGGCGGCGTTCGGCGTGCTGCTCGGCGGTACGCCGCCTGACTGCTTATCGGGGATACTCATGAGATTACGATGCGTTATGGATGGAGGCGATTAGTTCTTCGGTTCGCGAATCATATATCCGATGCCGCGCTTGGTTTCGATCAGTGGAGTCACCTTGCGCTTGCCGCCTTCGCCGTCGTCGACCTCGATGCCGTCGACTTTCTTGCGCAGGTAGGAGATGTACGATTCGACGATAGCTGCGTCGCCGCCCCAGTCGTATTGCCAGACATGGTCGAGAATCTGTGCCTTGGACAGTACTCGGCCCTCGTTGTCCATCAGGTAGCGCAGTAGTTTGTATTCGGTGGGGCTCAGGTCAACCGGCTGCCCTGCACGGGTCACGTCGTGGGAGTCCTCGTTGATTTCCAGGTCGGCGACGCGAATAATCGGGTCGTCTTCCACCTGTTCGCGGGTACGGCGCAGAATGGCGCGGATGCGAGCCACGACTTCCTCGAGGCTGAACGGCTTGGTAACGTAATCGTCACCGCCGACGGTCAGGCCCATGATCTTGTCTTGGGTGTCGTCACGAGCGGTGAGGAACAGCACAGGGGCGTTAATGCCTTCTTGGCGGATGCGGCGAGTGACGGTGAATCCATCGATGTCAGGCAGCATGACGTCCAACACGATGAGATCAGGCTGCACTTTTTCGATAACCTCAATGGCTTCGGAACCGGAAGCGGCGGCGTTTACCTCGAATCCGGCGAAGTGCAGGGAAGCGACCAGCAGTTCTCGGATGGACGGCTCGTCGTCGACAACAACAATCGATGCTTCAATAGGCTTGCTCATGCTTCCTAGAGTGTCGCGCTCTTCTGGGCGTTTCCTGAATGTCATCTTGGAGTTCGGCCTTGGAATCCTTCTTGATCTCCTTGCGCCGACGAATCACCACCATGACCACGATGATGATGACCAGCGCCACCAACACCACACCCATGATGATTATGCCTACGGTCACCGTGGACGATGAGGTGGAGGCTTTTTTGGATTTCATGATTTGATTCATCATTGCCGTTGCCGCGCCAGACCAGCTCTGCGGTTTTTCGCATAACGGCTGCTGTGCGGCTTCGGATAGCTTATCGACGGTTTTGTTATCGAGAAGCCACTTATCGGAGTTCTTGGACACGACAACCACCAGGCGGCCGTCGTTCGAGGCCACGGCGAGCATCACTGTGTTCGGCTTGGGGTTCATGGACTCCATCACGGTTGCCGCCCAATCTGCCGGTTTCTGTTGACTATTGAAACTGGAAAGATACAGCAGATGCACGTGCACACCGGTTTCCTTCTCGGTTTTGGCGATGGCATCCGTGACTTTGGCCGCATGGGAGCCCAGGAGATTTTCCGTATCCGTGATGTTCTCGGTGATGGTCACGCCGCTGTCGGTGCTGCTGTTGGAGCTGTCAGAGCTGTCGCCCGAGTTATCCCCATAGGCATTTGCCGTTATCCACATTGCGTTCATCGCTACTGCAGCAAGGGCGCAGATGGCGCAAACAAGCCATTTCTGGACCATATTTCCGAAGGCTGAATAGGACGGCTCCGAAGCTAGGCCCACAATAGTTGTTTTTCCGTCTTCCCGATTCGTTGTCGACATATCCTCCACCTTAGCGGCCGGTATTGGCAAGCGGCCGCCATACATACCATTAACCCTCTAGAAAAGGAGCAATGATGCCCCCAATATCAGGTAGATTCCGAGCGAATCCAATCATTTTCGGCCGCAGTGGCCACTTCGATCTCGCAAATCAGGCAGGCCGTGGGCGGCATGTACACCAATCTCAATGCCTTGCAGGACGCATGGCGAGGTTCGGCGGCCACCCAGTTCACTGCGGTGGCCGAACAGTGGCGTGCGGCCCAACAGCAGATGGAGGCCTCACTCGAGTCCATCCAACGCTCGCTGACGCAAGCCTCCACCGTGTACGCTGACGCCGAGATCCAGGCTTCGCGCCTGTTTGCAGGCTAGTTTTCTTGGCTTCCCTCCCTAGGGGGAGCCAGAATACAAAGAGGGGACTCCCGAAGGAGTCCCCTTTCAGCTCAATCAGCTAGCGATCGTTTGCGGATCAGTAGCCCATGTCGGCACCGGCGGCCGGGGCAGCAGGCTTCGGCTCCGGCTTGTTGGCAACGACGGCCTCGGTGGTCAGGAACAGACCAGCGATGGAGGCGGCGTTCTGCAGAGCGGAGCGGGTCACCTTGACCGGGTCGGTCACACCGGCGGCCAGCAGGTCTTCGTAGGTGTCGGTGGCGGCATTGAAGCCTTCGCCATCAGGCAGGGAGCGGACGGTGTTGATGACCACGTCACCGGACACGCCGGCGTTCTCGGCGATCTGCTTGATCGGGGCCTCGATGGCGCGGAACACGATGGCGGCACCGGTAGCCTCTTCGCCGGTCAGGGAGGCGACGGCCTCGGCCTTCTCGGCCTTGGCAGCAGCCTGAACGAGGGCCACGCCACCGCCGGGCAGCAGGCCTTCCTCGATGGCGGCCTTGGCGTTACGCACGGCATCTTCGATGCGGTGCTTGCGCTCCTTGGCCTCAACCTCGGTGGCAGCGCCGACCTTGATGACAGCCACGCCGCCGGCCAGCTTGGCCAGACGCTCCTGCAGCTTCTCACGGTCGTAATCGGAGTCGGTGTTCTCGATCTCAGCGCGGATCTGGGCCACGCGAGCGTCGATGTCTTCCTTGGAGCCAGCGCCCTGAACGATGGTGGTCTCGTCCTTGGAGACGATGACCTTCTTGGCGTGGCCGAGCACGGAGGTGTCGACGGACTCGAGCTTCAGGCCCAGCTCGTCGGAGACAACCTGAGCCCCGGTCAGGATGGCCATATCCTGCAGCATGGCCTTGCGACGGTCGCCGAAGCCCGGGGCCTTGACGGCGCAGGACTTGAAGGTGCCACGGATGTTGTTCAGGATCAGGGTCGGCAGTGCTTCGCCGTCGACGTCCTCAGCGATGATCAGCAGCGGCTTGCCGGTCTTCATGACCAGCTCGGCCACGTGCACGATGTCCTGCTGGGAGGAGACCTTGCCGGAGGTCAGCAGAATGTACGGATCTTCGAGTACTGCGGTCTGGTCGTCAGCGTTGGTGACGAAGTACGGGGCGATGTAGCCCTTGTCGAAACGCATGCCCTCGGTGAAGTCGAGGTCCAGGCCGAAGCGGTTGTTGTCTTCAACGGTCACAACGCCGTCCTGGCCGACCTTGTCCAAAGCCTCAGCGATCTTCTCGCCGACCTCAGGGTCAGCGGCGGAAATGGTGGCGGTAGCAGCGATCTGGTCCTTGGTCTCGACGTCCTTGGCGGCGGCGACGAGTTCCTTGACGATGACCTCGGTGGCTTTCTCGATGCCGCGACGCAGGGCGATCGGGTTGGAGCCGGCGACCACGTTCTTCAGACCCTCGTGAACCAGGGACTGAGCAAGCACGGTTGCAGTGGTGGTGCCGTCACCGGCGACGTCGTCGGTCTTCTTGGCGACTTCCTTGACTAGCTCGGCGCCGATGCGCTCATACGGGTCTTCAAGGTCGATTTCCTTGGCGATGGACACGCCATCGTTGGTGATGGTCGGAGCGCCGTAGGTCTTGTCGAGCACGACGTTGCGGCCCTTCGGGCCCAAGGTGACCTTGACGGTGTTGGCGAGCTTGTCAAGGCCCTCCAGCATGCCCTGACGGGCTTCCTCATCATAAGAGATGATCTTTACCATGGTTGCGTATTCCTCCAAATGGCTAGGTATACCGGCTATCACTCGCAAGCGTCGAGTCGTGACGACCAGCCGTCAGCTGCCGATTATCACTCTCGACCTCCGAGTGCTAGCCCAGACATTAGCACTCGCGCCCGCCGAGTGCCAACATCATCGGCGGCGATTGCGCTTTGGGCATGAAAAAGCCCCAACCGTCGAAACGGTCAGGGCCTTCAATGCACATCCTTGCGTGCGTGTTGCTCACTCGGAGCGGGCTTCACCCGAAGACAACTTGACAACAGCCTTTGCCTGCGTGCCTTTGCCGGACGAAGCAGGCGTATACTCCACGCGATCGCCTTCGTACAGCATCTTGAACTTATTGGTGCTGCCATCATCCTTGATTTCCGCGTAGTGCACGAAAACGTCCTCGCCGCCGTCGTCCGGCTGGATGAACCCGAACCCCTTCTTGGCCAAGAAGAACTTCACGGTACCTTGTGCCATATCTGATCTTTTCTTTGTTCCCTTAGGCGTCGCGACACAAAACCTATAGGGAACAGAAAGAACCGCATCGCGCTCCCCTACCTCGCGACTAGATGACGATTGTACAGTGACGAGGGAACAATCCCAGCCGCAGTGACACATTCTCGGTACGAATTATTCCATAGACGTGAGAACGCTCACAGTTTTCGATGTATCTCTCGCCGATATCAGGGGCGTATCAACAACGCTAGTTGAGCAACACCACCGTAATGGGAACGGCGAGTCCTTGCACCTGTTCCACAGCCGAAATGCCAAGAGTGGTCGCCACATCCTCGGCAGTGGCCTTATCGACCTCATTCTGATACCACACCACGGAAGAAGCCGGCAATGTGCCTCTCGGATTGGTCGCCTCGACACTGGTGTAACCGGCGGTCTGCAGCACATCGGCCTGCCGACCCGCATATCCTTGGATTCCTGTGGCGTTGACCACACGCACCTGCGTGGCCTTATTCACAGTCGCGGTGGCTTCGGACTGCTGAGACTGCTGATCGGAGTTTTGATTCTCATTCGAGGATGTCGTGTCACTGTTGGTATCGGACTTTGCCGAATCCGAGGTCGAGTCCTTGGACGAATCGGTCGAAGTGGACGAGGAATCACCCTTGGTGCTGTTCTTGGTCTCAGCCTTGCTGGACGAATCGGACTTGGACTTGGAAGCAGTCTCGGACGTGGTCTCAGTCTGGGACGATCCTCCTATTACATTCCTGTATTCCCCGGAAATCCACGCCCAGGCACCGACACCGCACAGTGCGGCCACCAGAATAACGACGATGAACGGGCAGAGGCGGGCCATTACCGAACGAGCGCCACGGTGAACTCCCACCGGTCCCTTCGGAGGATTGTCGAAGGAATCCGGTTCATAAGATTCGTAGGTCATCGTGTCGCGTGCCATAATCGCCCTTTCTTCCTGTCAAAACTACCCATGAGTGTAATCGGCAAACAACTCATCAGTCCACCACACCACGCCCCGTGCACCGGATATGCACGTTTGACTACAGTGGTGAGTCATGATCAAACCATTGAGCGAACTGGTAGAGCCGGGGTGGGCCCATGCCTTGGCCGACGTGGAGCCCACCATCCACCATATGGGCGATTTTCTTCGTGCGGAAAACGCCGCCGGGCGCCCGTGGCTGCCGGCAAGCCACAATATTCTGCGCGCGTTCACCATCCCGTTCGATTCCATCAAGGTGCTGATTGTCGGCCAGGACCCCTACCCGACCCCGGGTCACCCGGTGGGCTTGAGCTTCTGCGTGGCGCCGAATGTTCACCCGCTGCCGAAAAGCCTGGTCAATGTTTATAAGGAATTGGTTGACGACCTTGGGGTGCCCATGCCCACCAACGGCGATCTGACACCGTGGACGGAACGTGGGGTGATGTTGCTCAACAGATGTCTGACCGTCGGCGTCGGGCGGCCGAATTCACATCAGGGCAAAGGCTGGGAGGAAGTCACCGAGGCCGCGATTCGTGCGTTGAACGCGCGCACGGACGCCGATGGCAAGCCCAAGCCGCTGGTGGCGATTCTCTGGGGGCGTAATGCGCAAAGCCTCGAGCCGTTGCTGACCAATGCCTTTATTATCAAATCGCCTCATCCGAGTCCGCTGTCCGCTTCCCGCGGATTCTTCGGCTCCAAACCATTCTCCAGAGCCAATCAAGCCCTAGTCACCATGGGTGCCGATCCGGTAGATTGGACGTTGGCGTAAAGCAAACACCAGAGGTGTTTGTAGCCAACGTGCGAGCCGACAGGCGAGCCAGAAAGCCGCGGGGCAACGCCCCCGTCCCCAATTGCAGGGCCAATGCCGTCATTGTGAGTAGTTACAGTGGGGGGCATGACTTTGTTCCCCACGCAACCGAGCATACCTTCGCAGACCACCGCCGCACGACCGGTCACCGTTCCCGCACCCGGCGTGTCGGCTCCGCTGGGTGCCGATGACGCCAAGCGCGCACGTATCCTGGCCGACACCATTCGGGCGAGGCTCGCCCAGACACTGGTGGGTCAGGATAATCTACGCGAATCGCTTATCGTGACCTTGGTGGCCGGCGGGCATATTCTTATTGAATCCGTGCCGGGCTTGGCCAAGACCACGGCCGCCCAGACGCTCGCCACCTGCGTATCCGGCTCGTTCAAGCGCGTGCAGTGCACTCCTGATCTCATGCCATCCGATCTGGTGGGCACGCAGGTCTTCGATTTTGCGTCGCAGAAGTTCACCACGCAGATCGGCCCGATTCACGCCAATTTCGTACTGCTGGACGAGATCAACCGTTCGAATGCCAAAACCCAGTCCGCCATGCTTGAGGCCATGGCCGAGGGTGCCACGACCATCGGCGGGCAGCGTATCGCCTTGCCCAAGCCGTTCATGGTGATCGCCACCGAGAATCCGATCGAGGAAGAGGGCACGTTCAACCTGCCCGAAGCCCAGATGGATCGTTTCATGATGAAGGCCGTCATGACCTATCCTTCGCCCGACGAAGAGGCTCGCATGCTGGCCATGCTCACCCGCCGCGGCTCCGATATGATCGGCCCCGACACCATCACCGGCGAACGCATTTCCGTGTCCGACGTTGATTTTCTGCGCAAGGCGGCACGCCGCGTGCATGTTTCCGACGCGATCATGCGTTATGCGGTCGATATCACCGCCACGTCACGAGGTGCCGGCTCCCGCCCCATCAAGGGACTGTCGTCCTTGGTGCGTTTGGGTGCTTCGCCGCGCGCCACCATCGCCTTGACCCACATCGGCCAGGCGAAGGCGTTGCTGTCCGGGCGCGACTATGTGGTGCCCGAGGACCTCAAGGCGTTCGCCCATGAGGTGCTGCGCCACCGTATTATGCTGACGTTCGAGGCACTGGCCGATGGCGTGGTCAGCGATCAGATCGTCGACAAGATCGTCGAAACGGTTCCTGTTCCGTGAGTTCCGATTCCGTTCGCAAGAAGATCGAGGCCCTTGGCACTCAGCTGAGCCTGCCTACCGTAAGGAAGGCTTTGGGCGTGCTGGAGGGCGAACACGCATCCGGGCGTCGTGGCGGCAGCGGCGATGCGATGGATGTGCACGCCTATGAGCCGGGTGACGAATCCCGTCTTATCGATTGGAAGACCAGCGCCCGCCAAGGCCGCCCCATGGTGGTCGAGCGTGAGCGCCTGTCGACGTCACGGGTCTGGTTGCTGATGGACGTGGGCCTGGAGATGACTGGCGTATGCCCTTCTGGAGAACGCGCATGGCAGGTTGCCGCCAATGCGCTGCGTGTGTTCGCCGCACTGTCGTTGCGCCGGTCAGATGATATTTCGCTGGTGTTCGGCGATGAGTCCAGCATCACCCGCGTGCCGTTCAACGGTGGGTTCGCGCAGTTCGAACGCACGCTGGACAGGGCGCTTGACCGTGATTGGAATCATCACCGTAATATCGACGCGTTGCTGGAATATGCGCGCCGTATCAAGGATCGCGAGGCATTGATCGTATTGGCCACCGATGAGCATGCGATGGAGGAGCGGCATATCACCACGATTCGTCGTATCACCCGCACCCATCCGATGGTGCTGATCGATGTGGCGACGATGAACCCGTTCAAGGCCGTCTCATCCCGTCACGCTCCCACCGACGGCTTGAGTGCACGGCGTGTGCCGGCATTCCTGCGCAACGCCAAGGCAGCGGCCGAGGTCGATACTCATCGCGCGTATATGGCCGCGGCTTTGGAACAGGAGCTCACCCGTGCCGGTTCCCATATCATTCGAGCCGCATCCAGCGAATCCATGTTCGATCGTTTCGTCGCCCTGGTATCCCGGGCATTGGCCCGCACCACACGCAATAGACTGGGCACCGCACCCGAACTGGTCGGTCTGACCTTGGCTGGTGATCTATGATGCACAGCATGTTCCCCATCATCCCGCTCGCCACTGATCCCGGCGATCTCAAGCCCGTGGAATCGTTGGCCTTGACCACTCCCCTGATGGTGGCCATCGTCGCATGCCTGTTGCTGGCGGTAGGTCTGATCGCGTTGATCATCATGCTGTCTCGCCCCGCACGCAACCCCCGGAACAACGACCGTGCGCGTGGCGCTCATAGCAATGCCAGCTCCAAGGCCGAGTGGCGTGCCCGCATCGACGATGTGGTGGCCCGCCATGAATCCGGAGCACTGCCCCGGCAGGAGGCTTTCGTCGAATTGGCCGTCATCGCCCGTGATTTCGCCGGTGCCGCATCAGGCAGGGAGCTCAGTTCCAGTACGCTGACCGATTTGGCGTACCTGAATCGCACGCCCGCGAATCGCCAAGGATTGGACGCATTGAAGCAGACCATCAGCGCGTTGTATCCACCGGAATTTGCCGATGACGCCCGCAACCGAATCGCCCAGACGACCAGCGTGCAGCAGGCCGCCGAGTGGGTGGCGAATCTGGTGGAAAGGTGGCGTTCATGATGCTGGCATGGCATTGGCCTTGGGCCGCTTTGGCCGACGTCTTGGCGGCGCTGGCGATTATCGTGCTGATTGTCGTGTTCGCCCGCCGTAACACCGCCGGCGACACTCCTGTATTCTCGATGGACGACGATCTCAATACCGAGCATGCTTCCCGTCTGTTTCGTCAATGGCGTGCTTTGGGCCGTCTTGCCATCAACGTGCTGGTGCTTGCTCTGGCGCTGGCCATCGTGCTGGTGTCTCGCCCCAGCCAGGTGGATGCCGGTGACGAGCGCGCTTCCAGCCGAGATATCGTCCTGTGTCTGGATGTGTCGGGATCCACGCTCCCCTATGATCGCGAGGTCATCGATACGTATTTGGAACTGGTCAAGCATTTCGAGGGGGAACGTATCGGTTTGAGTATCTTCAACTCGACCTCACGCACGGTGTTCCCGCTGACCGATGATTATGAACTGGTCACCAAACAGTTGACCTCCGCCAGCAAGGCGCTGAAAGGCGTCGAGTCGCAGGATGACATCGATAAGATGTCCGATGCCGAATATCAGGACATCGCCAATTGGCTCGAAGGCACGCAGAACCGCAAGGACGCCACCTCCTTGATCGGCGACGGCGTGGTGTCTTGCGCGGCGATGCTCCCCGGTTTCGCTTATGGCGAAGCCAATCAGGCGAATGCCGACCGCCAGCGCGCGGCATCCATCGTGCTGGCCACCGACAACGTCGTGTCGGGCAAGCCCACCTATTCGCTGACCGAAGCGTTGGATTTGACCCAGCAGACCAAAATCACCGTAGACGGCCTGTATTCCGGGCCGAAAGCCAGTGAATCGGACCAAACCACAACGGATATGAAGTCCGCGATCGAGTCGCATGGAGGCATCTTCCTCGCCCAATCGAATGGCGCGTCGGTAGATGAGCTGGTACGGGATATTCAGTCACGTAGAGATACGGATATGGAGAACAAGGTGAAATCCTCAATGGTGGATGCTCCCGGTCTGTGGACGCTTGCTCTGGCCGCGATACTCATTATCTGGATCGTATGTGCATGGAGGTTGAGGCGATGAACGGATTCACCTTCTCCCCTGCCTTGGGATGGGTCGCCGACGGACTGCTGGCGGCCGGGCTTGCCGTACTGGCCGTTATCGAAATCGTATTGTTTGTTCGTCGCCGTGCTTCCAGTGACGAGACCGTGTGGGCTTGCATACGACGTACGCTTATGCTGCTCATCGTCGCGGTGATGGTACTTACTCCCAGCGTGGTATCGTCTACCACCTCACAGGCCATCAATGCCACCGACGTCATCGTGGCGGTGGACACCACCGGGTCGATGGCGGTGGCCGATGCCACATACGGGTCTGAGAAGACCATTACCCGTATCGATGCCGCACGTCAGGCCGTGCATGATGTGACCGCCGCCTACCCGGACGCCAGTTTCGCGGCGTTACGGTTCGGTGCTTCGGGAACGCTTGATGTGCCACTGACCCCGGATGCGCCGGCCATCGATAATTGGGCCAACACGTTGGCGGTGGAAGCCACATCGGTGTCGGCGGGCTCCAGTCTGGACGCTCCGATCGATCAATTGCTGCTGACCGCGAAATCGATTCGTGAAGCGCACCCGGATGATGCGATCGTGCTGTACCTCATCACTGACGGCGAACAGACCTCGAATGCGACACGTCGAACGTTCTCGTCACTGCGCCAGTATCTCAATGATGGGTTTACCGTGGGCGCCGGCTCGACCGAGGGCGGCAAGATTCCCGTCATCGCCGATGGCGTCAGTGCCGGAGATTCCAACACCACGGACCACTGGGTGGTCGACCCGGATACCGGCGAACCCGGCATCTCCAAGATGGATGAGAAGAATCTCAAGGACATTGCCGACGAAATCAGCGGCACGTATGTGGCCGTGAACGCTTCGCAGACTTTGGCGGATGCGGTTTCGGCCAAGTCGTCGAAGCAGTGGCGCATGACCACCACGGTCAAGGAACGCACACGCGCCACGCCGGTGGTATGGCCGCTGGCCATTGCGTTGGCGATATTGCTTGCCATGGAAGTCGGTGCATGGATCGCAACCTCAAGGAGACTGCTGTGAGGAACAGTAACGAAATCCACGAGAACGATGGCTCGGCGAATATTCGGATGCGGGCGAAATGCCCGCTTTGGGCACGTATCGTTCTGGCTTGTGGTGCCGTATTGCTGCTGCTGGTTGCCGGCGTGGCGGCGGTAAACCTGTCCGCTTCGATTACGTTCAATCAGGCCACCGCATCATTGAATGCCAATATCAAAGCGGCTCAGGACGAGTCCACGGATATCACCACGCTCAAGGCTCAACAGCAGCAGACCGATGCGCAATTCGCCGAGGCCGGGCGAATGCGTACGCTTCTGTTGCCTCAGGTCAAGGACGCCATCGACACCAATGCTTCGATTTCTTCCGAGCTGACGAAGATCACCCTGAAACAGGCCGAGGCGCAGAACAGCGGTTCCGATTCCGGTCAAGCCCAGTCGGCGCAGCAATCCGAGAGTTCCTCATCCAATGCCAAGAAGGGCGGCGCGTTGACCGACGAGCAGAAGAAGCAGGTCGAGGAGCTGATGAAGGCCAATCAGCAATCCACCGATACCCAGTCGAATACCACCCAATCCGAGCAGAAAGTGACGCAGAACAAGGGTACCGGGGCTACCAAGCCGTGGTGAGCAATCGTTCGCGGTTGTTCTTTTTCTCACACCCTCACGGGTCATGGCTTTATCGCGGCTGTTTCCCGGTTTCGGCTGTCGGCTTTGGCGTTTGTCCAATTTTCGATAGCCCATGGCTGATCAAAGGTATGTCCAAACAGGCTATTTGTGGACAATCGTTACGACTATGCACAACACTTGGGGATAACTTCACCCAAAATCGGCAAGCTAGAACCACATTGGTCGTTCCGGCTGGACAAGCATGAGTCTTGTCCTTTTAGCTGGATATATGAATACCTACACCAGCACCCCAGCACCCATCGATCCCGCCGGCGGCTTTGCCGGCAATACGGTGACGCCGTTCGATTACGGCACTTGCCCCTGCCATGCGGCGGTACAGCGTAGTCGCGACCTCGTGTCCGTCCAACGTGCGGCCACACTGGCGCAATCGGACCAGACGGCGGTGGCCGTGAACCACTCCCGCAACATCGTGTGGACCGGTAAAGCCGCCGATCTATTCCGATCGCGACTCAGTCGCACCGCGCAGTATTCGGCCAGTCTTGCGCAAGACATGGAGACCACCCATCGATTGGCTTGGGGGTCGTCATGAGCAAGCATGATTACTGGC
Source organism: Bifidobacterium sp. (assembly GCA_022739095.1). Classification (GTDB taxonomy): domain Bacteria; phylum Actinomycetota; class Actinomycetes; order Actinomycetales; family Bifidobacteriaceae; genus Bifidobacterium. The sequence goes on along the minus strand of JAIJEI010000030.1, from coordinate 2,032 downwards.
AGGTGGAATCGTCCGTTTACGGCGGAGTGGGATATGCGCCAGCCACTCTTGAAGAATATGCCGCCATAGCCAAGGCTCTCGATGACGAGGCGGCAGGATTTGCGGCCATGCCACGGCTTAGGAATCGGCTGCATTGCAGTTGCAGTCACATCGGCATAGTGCGCCGATGTGCGTCACCTTGCAGTCGGGCGATCCGAGCACCGTTGTTCCCGGCCATGTCACTGCACCATATGCCGCACTGGGCAATCGGTGTCATGACCATGCAACGGCATGTCAGCGGTTGAGCGATGATCTGCGTGGCGCGGCCGATCTGCTGATTCGCGCACACTCTCTGTATTCTCAGGCGGAGATGACGGCTCGGCGCATGTTTACCGAATTATTGCAGACCGGCACACAGGCCAAACCGGGATACGCCGCGGTGGGTGTTGCCGCTGTGGCGGCGGGCGGCTTTCTGGCCGGCTGGGCTATTGACGGCAAACCGAACCCAGCTTGGATGTCCACGTTCACCTATCCGTTCCAAGAAGGAGTGCTCAGCGGCGCGGGCGGAATCATCGGCGGCGTACCTATCGGCAAGAGCATTGCGCACACCGATGAGGTCAACAAGGCTGCGGGGAAAATCGCCAATTTCTTCGGACCAGCGAAAGACATCATCCAAGGCAATCATCTGGACGTGCGCGAGGTGCAGGCGAATGCCGACGTCGTCCGCGCAATCGGATCGGTGGCCGAGTCAATGGAGAATCTGCGCAGACTCGCCGAAGAGCGGCTCGGCAAAATCGAGCTGAACAGCGGACTCGGATATGGGACTATCGCCATTCAACGCTATGAACGGGCTGACGGAACCAACTCCTGGCTGGTCACCATCCCAGGCACCGATGGACAGCCTGACTCACCATTCGGCTGGGCGCAGAACATGGAACTGATGAGCGCCGATCAGGAGCGCCGCAAGAAAGCGGACAGCGCTCGCATGGTTGCCGAGGCGATGCGTCAGGCAGGCATCGGCAAGGACGAGCCCGTGGCGCTGATCGGCCACTCCCAAGGTGGCATCGTTGCCGCCACGCTTGCCTCGGATTGGGCAGAGGAATATACCATCGAGCATGTGGTGACAGCCGGATCGCCGGTGGCCAATCATCCGATTCCGCAACGCACGTGGGTCACCAGTGTGGAAATCGATGATGAACTGGTCGCCGCACTGGATGGTGCCGCCAACCCGGTCACCGATAACTGGCTCACCGTGCAGGGGCATGTATCGCCCGCGCCCGCGGCAACACTATCCACAGTGCATTCGGACGGCTCATGCACTCCCGGCGCAACGCCCATCACCGGTCTGACCCCATATGACGCCGCACCCGTGGCTGGTTCGACCAACGGCAGAGAGTTGTCGCATTGGATTAAGTACCATCAGGCCGCTTATCAGAACGCCACCGACCTCGGCTCCCCCGCCGTGCAGCGTCACGAAGCGCATTTTCAGGAAGTCATCAACGGAGAACTCAAGGAAACCCGCTATTACCAAGGCCGCATGACCCAGTCCACAACCATTGCTCCCGGCGAGCGCACCACCGAGTTCAGCACGTTCGGCGGTTAAAAGTAAATACCACACTTGACAGGGTTGTCAAGAAAGGAGTTAACAGTATAATGACGAGTAGGAGATGGCTCATCAAACTGATGAAGCAAGCGGCAAAACGCAAGAATGTTACGTTTGAAAGTATCAGGCAAGGAGGGAGTCATGAGATATTCCAACTCGATGGACTTATGATTCCCATCCCACGTCATAACGAAATCGACAACAACCTCGCGGACATTATTTGCAAAGAAGCAGAAGCCAAACTCGGGAAAGGCTGGTATCAGCAGTGAAAACATATCAGGTCATCGTTCGTCCTGGCGAAAAATACTGGATTCTTGAGATTCCCGGTATCGGTTTCACGCAGGCAAGAACAACAGCAGAGATTGAAAGTATGGCACGCGACCTTATCACCGTCATGACGCAAGATGCTGATTTCGCACTCACCATAGAGACAAAACTGCCGCAATCCGT
>JAIJEI010000222.1 GCA_022739095.1 Bifidobacterium sp. | reverse complement strand
GATGCGGAACCGCGTGGTGTCGAGTTTGAGACCGATGGAACGGCGGTTCTTGGAACCTTCCAAATCGCCGGTCTCTTCAATCATGCCGGCCTCGATAAGCCGTGCGGTGATCTTGGTGATGGCGGCCGGCGTGAGTTCCAGGGCCTTGGCGATTTGCGCGCGGGAGCTGATGCCGTTGTGGTAGAGATGCTTGACGATACGGGATCGATTGGATTCGGAAACGCTGGCCTGAGAAGTGGCGTGTGCAGTATCGTCTGCCATGTCATTCTCCTTTGTCCTGCGTCGTTGCCTGGGTAACGTCCGCTCGTCCTTGAATCTGAACTTGATTAAGATATTAACGCTGTTAATTGATTGATACAATCAATATGTCATTCGGCGTGTCGTGTATGCAAGTGTCGTCTTGGGTGAATTTGTTAAGATGGTTGTCAATAGTCGGATGCACGCTGATATCAAGCGAAACGTTCGATGAAGAACAGAGGAGGGCTGATGTCCGAAAACATTATGAACAATCCCAGAATCGGTGTTGACGTGGGCGGAACAAAAATCAAAGCTGTGCTGGTTGACGCAATGGGCACGGTATTGGGTTCCGCCCGCATTCCCGCCAGACATGGCAACGATGTCGTGATCGAAGACATCGTCGCTGTGGCGCATCAGGCGGCGGGTGAGCGTTTTGACGAGGTGAGCGCCATCGGCATCGGCACCCCGGGTACGGTGGATTCGGCCAGCGGGCATGTGGGCAATATCGTGAATCTTGACGTGGTCTCGCTGGATATGGGGCCGTTGGTCTCGCGGCGTTCAGGTGTGCCGGCCCATGTGGAAAACGACGTCAACGCCGCCGCCGTCGGCGCGGCCACCGTGTTGGGCGGTGCGGACGGCATGGCCGGTACCATTGCGTTCCTGAACTTCGGCACCGGACTGGCTGCGGGCATTGTCGAAAACGGCGTGCTGATGCATGGCTATAGCGGTGCGGCCGGCGAAATCGGCCATATCCCGGTCGAACCTCATCGCCTCAAGTGCCCTTGTGGGCAATACGGATGCTTGGAAACCGTCTGCTCGGGCGCATCCGTGGGGCGTCTGTGGCCCAACGCCGATCCGCCGATGCCCGACCTGATTCGTCGTGCGAAAAAGCGGGAGGCCGAGGCCGTCGATGTGCTGGACATGGTAGTGCGCGCCATCGGCGACACTATCCAGATTCTGGCCCAATCCGTTGATCCGCGGCTGATTATCTTGGGCGGCGGCATGGCCAAAACCGGCGAACCATTGGTCGAGGTGATCACGGCTGAGCTGCGCCGGCGCGAATCGCAATGCCGATTCCTCGAAACGCTGGACCTGCCGGCCCGGTTGCGTCTGGCACCCGTCGATCAACCGGTTGGAGCCATCGGTGCCGCCATGGCGGCATAGCCGGGCATAGTGCCGGGTCGTGGAAGATAGGGCGTCGGATTCGTCTCCGAGGCCCCATCTTCCACGCAGGCCTATATCGCTTTATGTCGTGCTGTGCCGCGCTTAGTCTTGCGCGTTTCGCTGCCGGGGTGACCGGCTTTTATTTGGACAAGTGTTGGAAGACCATGGCGATGGCCTCGCCCTGTACGGTGATGTCGGGTCCGCATTCGCAGCGCCGGATCACCGTGTGTTTGTGGAAGGACGAGGACGTGGCGGCATCCAGATATTTCTGGGCCGCGTCAACGAACGTCGCGTTGATGATGTTCGGTTGCCCATAGACGCATACGTCTGCCATATCCAAAAGGCCCACAGGCATGGACAGGGCCTGACCGAGATAGCGGCCCGCCCGAGCGAGGATATTCTGATGCTGCTCCACGTCTGCCGCGCTGAGCTGCTTCTTCAATGCGGTTCCGGAAATCATCGTCTCCAGGCAGCCGCGCTTGCCGCAAGGGCATAGCGGCCCATCAAGATCGATGGAAATATGGCCGATTTCGCCGGCTGCATGCAGTTCGCCGATCACCGGCGTGTCCGAGAGCAGAATCGCCGAGCCGATGCCTCTTTCGATGCGCACGAAGAGCATATTCGGCCCGCCTTGGCCGAAGAAACGTTCGGTGAGCATGGCTGCGGTGGCGTCGTTGCTGACGTTTACTTCAAGTCCAAAATGCTCGGCGATCGGTGTGGACAGGTCGAGATTGTTCCAGCCGCGCATCGTGGAGGAGCGAACCACGCCGTTGTCTACCGCGCCGGGGGAGGAGACTCCGATGCCGATGACCTCGCCGTCGGACATGCCCAACATCTTCTCGATAAGTTCGATGATCACATCCACGGAAACGAATGAGCCGGTGTTCAGGGTGACTTCGGCGTGGCATAGCGGCTGTCCGAGCAGATTGGTGACTGCACCGTGCAGCAGGCGCTCCTGCGTCAGGTCGATGCTGATGATGCGCAGTCGATCGATATCGATGCTCAGCAGTGTGCCTCGTTTGCCTTTGCCGCCGCTGGGTGCCTGACCGGTCTCGCGCAGCAAGCCTTCCTCCAGCATCTGACCGACCACATCGGAAACGGCCGCGCGGCTCAATCCGGTGCGTCGGCCGAGCTCGGCGCGCGAATACTGGTTGGTGGGGAACAACAACCTGAAGATGAGTTGGCGGTTCTTGCGGCGCACATCGGCGGGGGAGGCCTTGGCC
>JAIJEI010000029.1 GCA_022739095.1 Bifidobacterium sp. | reverse complement strand
GTTGGGCTTCCTTCTCGGGATCGGGCTTCGGCTTGACACGAAGATCCGGCATCTGATGCGACGAGGGCAGCTCTTCACCCTTGCTCTTGTTGGCACCGGCCTCGGCAGTTGCGCTCGCCGGCCCATCCTTGGATTGAGTGAGCGTAGGCTGACTATGCTTGGTCTTTGAACCTTTCGAATGACCTGAATCTTGTGACGACTCCTGTGACGCCGATGATTCCGAGGATGCTGGCGATAACGGAGTCGTTGCCGGCGCTTTCATGGCCTCTTCGTTTTCGGGCGGGTCCTGACCCGTGGATTTCGATATGCCTGGGCATACTGCCATAACGGGCTTGTGCCGTTTATGGCATATATCCTCGGTGGATGTGGCGGCACACAGAATCATTGCTCGGTGGTCGCTGATCATCTTATTGCACCCGGCATTACAAGGCTGATTGATGTCACCGGGAACCGCATACACTTCGCGCAGCAATTCGCATGCCCATCCCGCGGTGTTGAGCGCTCCGGAACGCAACCGGGCTTGCGTCACAATCAATGTGGAAGACATGGCCGCGATAATGCGGTTGCGGAGCAGAAAACGACGGGCTTCGGGAATCGTCCCGGGGCACAGTTCACTGATCAGTGCACCACCCTGCGCCTCGATACGTTCGAACAGCGTGCGGTTACGCATCGGTCCGATATGGTTGAGCCCGCCGGCGAATACGGCAACGGTTCTGCCCACATTGGCGGGCATTCTGCCGTGCAGCGCATTCAACGCTCCCCAATGTGCCGCCGCATCCGTGCCCATCGCGCCTCCGGACACGACCAGATGCCCGGCAACGGCTGCCTGCTCGGCTACGGTGTGCGCCACATACCGGCCATATTCGGTCACGTCCCGTGAGCCGACGATGCCGACCGGTTTGGCGCAACTGGTCAATGCGCGTGGATCGCCCTTGATCCACAAACACAGCGGTGGCGCCCAATCGGAGCGAATGGACAGGTCGGCCAACTGCGAGGGCCAACATGGATGGCCAGGGCCGATAATCCATTGCGTGCCATCCATAGTGAACCAGTCGGCCAGTTGGATGATGTCTTGCGAGGGCAGGTCCATCATACGGTTATGCCAACCGGCCAGTGCATTGCGGAAGGAGCGCATCGCGTTCGCCGACGCCTTGCGGCCCCATCGAGTGAGGCCGTCCACGAACATACGGTCAATACGTGACAGCGCCGGGCCGCAGATTTCAGATGGCTGGTTTGGATGGGATTGCGCCAACGCGTGCCAGAGGGATTCGGCGCTTTCCGCGCCTTTGAGCGCGGCGTACATCATCACATCCGCCCCATCAAGACAGAACGTGAGCGCGGCGCGGTACAACGTATCTGTGGGAGGCATGGGAATGGTACGCGAAACAGCGAGGCCCGTATCGGTGTGATCCGCACTGCCTGCGGTGCCGCCGGTTTGTCGGATATCAGTAGCGTTACTCATGTCATCCTCGTTCTCATTTCAATGCCCTGATGGACGTCCTGCTCGGTGGGGGATACGCGGCCGGCCAGATCGGCGAGTGTCCAAGACAGACGCATGGCGCGATCGGCCCCGCGCAATGTGAGTTGATGATTGGACAGGGCCCGATTGACCAATTCCATCGCTTTCAGCGACGTATTGGCGTGCAGCCATTTGCCCGAAGCTTGCGCGTTGCACACCCATCCGTACTGTCTGAACCGGTCCTTGGCCACTTGACGGGCGCGAATCACACAAGCTTGTATTCCGGCACTGGACTCGCCGATCGGCTCGCTTTGCACGGCAATGCGCGAGACCGGTGGCACCGCCATCTGAATATCCACACGATCCAATATCGGTCCGGACAATCGCGAGAAATAACGTATACGGTCTTTTTCCCGGCAAACGCAACGTTCGCCGGTGCCGTAATAATATCCGCACGGACAGGGGTTGGCCGCCATGATGAGCTGGAATGAGGCCGGGTAATAGGTGCTGCCTTTTGAACGGGAAAGCGCCACATACCTGGATTCCAATGGTTCGCGCAACGTCTGCAGGGCGCGTGCGCTGAATTCCGGTGCCTCGTCCAGGAACAGAATGCCTCGATGCGCGCGCGTGATCGCGCCGGGAACGGCGATGCCGCTGCCGCCACCCACCAAGGCCGCCGTGCTGGCGGTGTGGTGCGGTGCCTCGAACGGCGGCATGTCGGTGATGCCGTACTGAGGCAGTATGCCGCACAGCGACCGTATCGATGCCACCTCCAGTTGTTCCGCCTCGTTCAACGGGCACATGATGCCGGGCATACGTGAGGCCAGCATGGTTTTGCCGCTGCCTGGCGGGCCGGTCATGATGAGATTATGCCCGCCTGCCGCCGCCACTTGCAGCGCCCATTTGGCATGTTCCTGACCCAGAACCTCGTTCATATCGCCACAATCGTTGGGATGGCTTGTGGGCGATTGATCCGTGGTGGTCTCGTCGGCAACCGGTGTATCGGGAATCGTATAGGTGGCATCGCCGCCCATCAGTTCGATGAGCTCACCCACATGCCTCACGCCCACTACATCCAGTCCATCCACCATCGAAGCCTCGTCAAGATTGCGATGGGGAACAATCATTTTGCGCACGCCACGTTCCTCGGCATGCAGCATGATCGGGAGCAGCCCATGAATCGGCAACACCGAGCCGTCAAGATTCACTTCGCCGAGCACAATGGTATCTTCCAAGCAATCATGCCCTATGGCACCCGCCGCGCATAGGACGCTGGCCGCGATGGCCAGTTCATGCGACGAACCACGTTTGGGCATGGCCGCAGGGCTCATGTTCACGGTCACGCGAGTTTGCGGCCAACCGAATCCGGTGGCTTGACACGCCGATTTCACGCGCTCGTGGGCTTCGGACAACGATGCATCCGGCAATCCGATGATGCTGAAGTATGGCAAGCCAGGGCTGATGAAAGCCTGCACTTGGACGATGAAGGCCTTAAGGCCGATCAGTCCGACTGAGAGGGTGCTGCCGATAGCCATGTCTACTCCTTTCGCAATGTGTTTCGCAACGTGGCTGTTTTTTTAGGGGGGACGAATTCAGAAGGCGTTTTCGATGTGATGCACGAGCGGTCTGCCCACCTGAAGCACGATGGTGACGACATCGAAACGGACTGCCGTATGCGGCACACGATTGCGCCGGTCAAGCAGCCAATCGCAGGCGGCTTTCCTGAGATTGTGCTGTTTCGCCGGCGTGATGGCCTCTTGCGGATATTCGTAATGCATGGACCGGCGTGATTTCACTTCGACGAATACCACCGTGTACTCGGGATTGAGCATCACGATGTCCAATTCACCGTAACGGGTATGCCAATTGCGGCTCAAGGTCGTCCAACCGTGTTCCTCCAGCCACGCGGCGGCATACTGCTCGCCGAGCGCACCGAACTGTTTGGGCGTCAGATTGCGGTCGCCCATCGTGGCCGCAATCCGTTCCGAAGGCAGCGTTGCCTGCGGATCAGGTGAAGCCAGCATGGGCTGGTGAAAGGCAAGACCGGCGTCGATGCCGGACTTCGTCGTCGGCTGGGTAGGTGGTAAAGCGTTCATGATTCCACTGTGCGGGTTACTTATGTAAGAGCACAAGCGCAACCGGCAAATGTGGATACTATGACGCGGTTTGGCGTGTTGTGGATAACGTGTGGATGAAAACCCGGTTATCCACCATTAGTTCAGAAGGTCTACCAAGGCTCCCCAGCTGACCTACCTGTGATGACAAACACCCCGCCGGGTTGTTCGCTGAATACGTCAGACCCAGTGAGCGGAGAGGGGAGCCAAGGCGCGGTCACTTCACCAAATCGGTGAGTTCGCCAAGGTTCAGTTCGAAGCTGACGCCACGATCCTCGAAATGCGGCTGGTTACGGGTGCTGACCATGGCGTGGCGCACGAACTCACCGGCGATTTCGGCCGACTCGGCCAAGCCGCGGCCGGTCATCACCGCGCCGCACAGGGCAGATGCGAAGGCGTCACCCGTGCCGTGAATCATGTATGGTAGCTTTTCATGAGCCAGCTCGATCTTGCCGGCAACACCGGTGGAAGCGCTGGCCACATAGTTGACGATCTTGCCATCGCCATGGTCGATGCCCTTCAACACCACGTTCTTGGCACCCAACTCCAGCAGAGCACCAAGCAGCTCATTAACCGTTGCCTCATCAATATCCTGGCCAGGATAGTTACGCTTGGTAAGAATACTCGCTTCGGTGAGGTTCGGCATCAACACGTCGGCACCATCGGCCAGTGCGCCCATTGCCTCGCACAGCTCCGGCGTGTACGTGGGGTACATTTCGCCGGCGTCTCCCATCACCGGGTCAACCAGACGCAGCGCGTTCGGATATTCGCGGTAGAGACGCTGAATGATCGCCACCTGATCGGGGGAGCCAAGGAAGCCTGAATACACGCCATCCAGCTCCACGTCTTCCTTCTGCCAGGCATCCAAGTAACCGGAGAGAATATCCGTGGTGTCATGGAACGTGAACACTGCATAGCGCGTGTGCGCCGAGAACAAGGCGGTCGGCACCGGGCACACATCGCAGCCGGCGGCCGAGAGAATCGGAATCGCGGCGGTCAGCGAGCACTTGCCGTAGCCGCACATGTCGTGCACGGCGGCCACGCGCGGAATATAGTTCGGATCACGGTCATACAGTGTTACATCGGTCATGTCTGTTCGAATCCCTTCACCATGTTGGCGGAATAATTCATTGGCGATGTTTGACTGTAGTCGTTCGTCATGTAAACCATGTAACCGGGCGGCAGAAAAATGGAACAGACGTCATCACCGAGCGGGCAAACCGTCTTGGTGACGGGTGGAACAAGCAATCATCACGGACGCTTGAGCCATGCGCGAAAGGCATGGTAGCGATATCACCGTGACCGCAGTCGACCGTGAAAGCGCATGCGCGCGGCCCGGCGTGTCGCGATAATTTCAACGACTTTCTCGTGACTTCTGACAGTCGCTCATGTCAATGATCCCAAGGCTTTATAAGCCCCTATAGGCAAGCCCGATAACGTTCGGCTTGCGCCGCGCGGCCCAAGCGTCGTAACTTCATAACCAATACCTCGCCAACCGCCCGAACACGGCAGGCGGGTGGCAAGGAAAAATCCTCGCGACCTAGCACAACCAAGGAGAAATACCCATGGCCGAGAACAACAAGAAGTACCGTTTTGAAACCCTGCAGCTGCATGTGGGACAGGAGCAGGCCGACCCGGCCACCGACTCCCGTGCAGTCCCGATCTACGCCACCACCAGCTACGTCTTCCACAACTTCGACCACGCCGAGGCTCGCTTCGGTCTCGCTGACCCGGGCAACATCTACGGCCGTCTGACCAACACCACCCAGGGTGTCTTCGAGGACCGCATCGCCGCCCTTGAAGGTGGTACCGCTGGTCTGGCCGTCGCTTCCGGTGCCGCTGCCGTTGAATACGCTGTGCGTAACATCACCCAGTCCGGTGACCACATCGTCGCCGCCAAGAACATCTACGGTGGAACCTTCAACCTGCTGCGCCACACCCTGCCGCGTGACGGCATCACCACCACCTTCGTTTCCGCCGAGACCCCGCAGGAGTTCGAGGACGCCATCCAGGAGAACACCAAGCTCGTCTACTTCGAGACCTTCGGCAACCCGAACGCTGATCTGCCGGACTTCGAGGCCATCTCCGCCATCGCCCACAAGCATCACCTGCCGGTGATCGTGGACAACACCTTCGCCACTCCGTACCTGTTCCGCCCGCTGGAGCACGGCGCTGACGTCGTGGTCGAGTCTGCCACCAAGTTCATCGGCGGCCACGGTACCACCCTCGGCGGCGTGATCGTCGAAGGCGGCAAGTTCAACTGGGCCGAGGTGCCGGGCAAGTTCCCGACCCTGACCGAGCCGGACCCCTCCTACCACGGCCTGAACTTCTACGAGGCTCTCGGCGGAGCCGCCTTCGTGACCCGCGTCCGCGCCATCCTGCTGCGCGACACCGGCGCCACCCTGTCTCCGTTCGCCGCCTTCCTGCTGCTGCAGGGCACCGAAACCCTGTCCCTGCGTGTCGAGCGCCACGTCCAGAACGCTCTGAAGGTCGTTGAGTACCTGCAGACCGTGCCGGAAGTCGAGTCCGTCTCCCACCCGTCCATCGAGGGCCGCCCGGACCACGACCTGTACGAGAAGTACTTCCCGAACGGCGCCGGCTCCATCTTCACCTTCGACATCAAGGGTGGCAAGGACGCGGCACGTGTCTTCATCGACAACCTGCACCTGTTCTCCCTGCTGGCCAACGTCGCCGACGCAAAGTCCCTCGTCATCCACCCGGCTTCCACCACGCACTCCCAGGAGACCCTGGAAGAGCTCGAGGACCAGGGCATTCACCAGGGCACCATCCGCCTGTCCATCGGCACCGAGAACATCGAGGACATCCTCGATGACCTGAAGGGCGGCTTCGAAGCCCTTCGCGCTTCCGGCTTGGCCAAGTGAGGTCGACAGGAAGGTTGACGGCCCGATGAGAAGGGGCGCGATGCCAATGGGGTGCATCGCGAATCATCGAGCCGCATGGGGTGCCTTCCGCCTGATCACTTGACCCAAGGAGCAGAAAGCTCGCACTGACGTCATGCAGTGCGAGCTTTCTTGCGTCTGTATGCCACACACGAAATGACCGTCGCAAAAAGTGTGTGAGGCAAACGCACATTATCACCCAATCGCACATGTTGACAATCCGCGATATTTCGCCGATTGTCGGATGCCGTTGTTCGTTTCATATTCGGTCGGCCTCACACTGTTTGCGCAGAGGCATGAATAGTGTGAGACCTGAGACGACATAATCCTCAAGGATGAGGGCCGGCACACGGCCACTAGCCCAATTCAGTCTGGCGCACGATGGGGCGCGCCGTTATTTCTTCATAAGTTGGAATCATCGTCCGGGCATAGGGCCCGGCCAAATATGGAGAGGCATTATGAACATGCAGAACCCGTCCGCATCGCGAGGCATCGCTATTCAGGCCGTCGACTTGGTCAAGAACTACGGCGCCGGCGGCAATATGGTTCACGCCCTGCGCGGCGTGAACGTGAGTTTCGAACGCGGCGAATTCACCGCCATCATGGGCCCGTCCGGCTCCGGCAAATCCACGCTTATGCACACGCTCGCCGGCCTCGACTCCGCCACATCCGGGCATATCCTTTTCGGCGGGGCAGACCTGACCCGCATGGACGACAAGCAGCTCACCTTGCTGCGTCGCCACAAGATCGGCTTCATCTTCCAAAGCTTCAACCTGCTGCCCATGTTCACCGCCGAACAGAACATCCTCATGCCACTGACTCTCGCCGGAGACAAGCCCGACCGCGCTTGGTTCGACCTGCTCGTCGAAACCCTGGGGCTGAAGCAGCGCCTGAACCACCGACCGAATGAACTGTCCGGTGGCCAGCAGCAGCGCGTGGCCATCGCCCGCGCGCTGATTACCAAGCCGAAGCTGGTGTTCGCTGACGAGCCGACCGGCAACCTCGACTCCGTTTCCAGCGCCGAAGTGCTCGGCTTCCTGAAGCGTTCGGTCAACGAGCTTGGCCAGACCATCGTCATGGTCACGCACGATGCGGTGGCCGCCTCCTATGCCGACCGTGCCATCGTATTTGCCGACGGACAGATCGTGGCCGACGAGGCGAACCCCACCGCCGAAACGATGAACGAGCTGCTTATGTCCGAACGCGAACGTGCCACGCGCACTGCCGTCACCGGCACACGCGCCGACACGCTCGCCCGTCTTGCCGGCGTAAAGGATGTGCCCAACCTGCCCATCACCGACGCTCCATTGCCCCCGGCTGGGAGAACCGGCACCATGCGCCATGCCCGCGTCGCTGCACAGCACGCTTGCTGAGCCGGAAAGCGAGAGACAGGACACCCCCATGTTTTCCATCACTCTGAAACTTATGAAGAAAAGCGCTAGGATGCTGATTCCGGCAGGCATCGCCATCCTGATCGGCACTGCGTTCATCGCCGTTACCTTCCTGTTCGGCAACGCGATGAACGATGCGCTTGCCGCGCAGAGCACAGCACAGCTCGGCGGCGCGAACTACGTGATCGCCCCGGACGCCGGCAAGGACCTGACCGATAAGGACCAGGACTACATCTACACGCGCACGGTTAACGACTTCCAGCTTGGCCGCATTCGCGCCACCGAAGGCGTCAAGGACGCACGTGCCGGCTACGCGGGTTCTGTGACCGTAACCCGTGGCAACAAGCATGCCAACAGCTACGTCATCACCACCGCCGCAAAACGCACGCTGCTGCCGGTCACCATCATGCAAGGAGACCAGCCGGCGGACAGCAACGAGATCGCCCTGACCAAGTCCGTGGCCGACCAGCTCGGCGTCAAGGTAGGAGACCGTGTGACCGTCAACTCGCAGGCGGCGCAGTATGCGGACAAGACCGGCGATTCGGCCGGTGACGTCGGTGATAAGTCGGTCCAGAACGCCGATGACGCGAGCGCGCACAACGGTGATTCCGATAACGCGTCCGGCGTGTCCGCCTCATCCGATGGCGCCAACACTGCCGACTCCGGCATGACCGTGCGCGTGGTCGGTCTGACCGACGATCCGAACGGCGCCTACCCCTACTACGGCGGCGCCTCCGTGCTCTCCGACAACGTGATCGCCGCGATGGGCGGCAGCGACGATTTCGACGAACTGCCTACCCTCATGATCTATCTCGACATCGATGGCGAGGACGATGAGGCCGCAACGGCCGCGGTCGCACGGATCAACGCCCTGCTCCCCAAGCATTTCAGCGTCCAGTCCCGAGCCACATACGTCGAACGATCCATCGCGAGCATGAGCGCGGGCGAAACCAGTATCACCACCATCCTCCTGCTGAGCTTCGGCATGCTCGCCATGCTGGTCGCCGCGCTCGTCATCGCCAACACCTTCCAAGTGCTCGTGGCACAGCGCCGCCGCACACTTGCCCTGCTGCGCACCATCGGCGCGAATAAAAGCCAGTTGTATGTCTCCGTGCTGTTCGAGGCCGGCGTGCTGGGGCTCATCGCCTCCATATTGGGTGTGGGCCTCGGCATCGCCCTCATGGAAGCGCTGTGCCGGTCCGGCCTCATGCAGGCCGCCGACATGAACATGCGACTGGTACTATCCGGTCCGGTGTTCACGGTGCCGATGGCGTTCGGCATCATTATGACGGTGATTGCCTCGCTCGGCTCCGCGCGTTCTGCTACCGCCGTCACCCCGTTGGAAGCGTTGCGACCCATCGAACTGACCGACACACGACGGGCCGGTGTGGTCCGCGCCGTGATTGCTGTGCTGCTGATTGCGGCCGGTGCGGCACTGTGCGTGTTCTCTGTATGGCAGATGTCCGAGAAAATCGCCGGACGTGATTCAATGGTCGACAAGCAGTATTCGCTGGTGCTGCTCGCCGCCATCATCGGCTTTGCATTGATCTTCCTTGGACTGGTGCTTTCCGCCACGTTCTGGCTGCCGGTGCTCATGCGCGGCGTGGGCGCGCTGGTCGCGCTGGCCGGTCCGTCCGCCAAGGTGGCACATGCGAACATCCAGAAGAACCCGCGCCGTGTGGCCGCCACCGGTGCCGCGCTGCTTATCGGCGTGACACTGGTCTCCACCATCGCCACCGGAGCCGCCAGCGCCAAGCAAACCATGAATGAGGCGCTGACCACGCGCTACAGCGTCGACATGATCGCTGCTGGCGCCGATATGACGGCCAAGCAAGCCGACGAGGCAGCTAAGGTCAAGGGCGTTCAGAACAGCGTCTACGCGCCGACCCGCATGATGACCATGAAGGATGCCGACGGCAAGAGTCTGAGTGTGCTGGTCGTGGGCGTGGATGGCGTCGGCGCGCTGCGCAAGGTGGTGCGCTCCGATTTGTCCGGTGTGACCATTGATGGCGATTCCGTACTGATGCCCAAGTATTCCGCCGCTACAGGCAAGGATATTCCGCTGGACAAGAGCGTTACGTTCACGGCCGGTACGGCTGAAACGCAAGCCGATGCCGCCAATGGCTCGTCCGGTAATGATGCGAACGGCGGCGCCGAAAACAGCAATGGACAATCCGGCGGCACACAGACGCTGACGCTCAAACCGCGGAAGGTGGACTATCGCCGCATCGCCTCCAACTACGCCGCGGTCGCCTTCGTGGACGTCAGCCACTTCACCAACGGTCGAATCAAGGCCGACGGGCATATCATGCTTATGCGTATTGACGCCGAAGGCGCGGGTGTTGCGCTGAACGACGTATTCACCAACGTGCAGAATGTGTTCTCCGCCAGTGCTGGTGTTACCGTGACCGGTCCGGTGGCCGGACGTACACAATGGGAGACCAAGATCAACGGCATGATGGCATTGTTGGTCGGACTGATCGCGGTGGCTGTGCTTATCGCCTTGGTCGGCGTGGCGAACACGCTGAGTCTGTCGGTGATCGAACGTACACGCGAATCCGCCACCTTGCGTGCCATCGGCATGACGCGCGGCCAACTGCGGCGCTCGCTGGCGGTGGAGGCGTTGCTGCTTTCGCTTGTTTCCGGTGTGGTGGGTGTGGTGCTCGGCACCCTGTTCGGCTGGCTCGGATCTTACATGGCGTTTAGTTTGTACGGCGACACCGTGTTCCCGTTCGAATGGGCCACCAACGGTGTGGTGCTCGGCGTCGCCGCGCTCGCCGCTCTGCTGGCCAGCGTGGCACCCGCCCGTCGAGCCGTCAAGACGCCACCCGTCGAGGCCTTGGCCGAAGCCTGATGGCTTGATCAAAACCGGAGATGGACATAATTGGGCCTATCCGTGCGTTGTGGATAGGCCCATCTGCCTTGGAAGGGGTACATTCGGTCCTCTGCAGAAAGTTATCTGTTTTCAAAGAGGTACCTGACATGCGATAATGCGAGTATAGCCGTTGGAATTGCAACGGCTATACTCGCATTATCACAATTGTGGTACCCCCGCTGAAAGCAGATAGCATTTTGCAAGAGGCCGAATGTACCCCTTTCAAGACAGATACCGTCCACATTGCCGTATAGCGCATGTCGGGGATTATACGAGACCATTATCGTACGCGAAGACTACGGCCTGTACGCGGTCGCGGGCGTTGATTTTGGCGAGGATATGCGCCACATGTGTCTTAACGGTTGGCAGAGAAATAAAGAGCTTGTCCGCGATTTCCTGATTGCTCAGACCATGGGCGATCTCCACCAGCACCTCGCGTTCGCGGTCGGTGAGCAGTTCCAGCTCGGGGTCGGTGTACGACGGGCGTGACGTATTGGAACCGTCGGAAGCGGCTCCGGCAGGGGAGGGGATGCCGGTCATTGAGTCGGCACCGTTGCCGGCCGCACCGCCAGAGACGCCGCCGGCGGAACCGTACACGGCACCGGAGCGCGCGACATCGCCGGTCAGCGAACCATGCTGCGCGTAACCGTCCTGCATCATCTTTTCGATGAGTCGCTTGGTGGCGGAAGGCGCGATGATTGCATTGCCTTGGAATACAGTACGAATCGAATTGAGCAACGTCTCCGGTTCGGTGTCCTTGAGCAGGAAGCCCGAAGCACCGGCGGTGATGGTCGCCATCACATACTCGTCCAAATCGAACGTCGTCAGAATGATAACGCGCGTCGGTCGGTCGTCAGCCGATTCGGACGAGACGGTCGCGTCGGCGGCCGGGCTGGCCGAATCGGCCGCGTCGCTCGGCACGGCGGAGAGCGAGGTAATACGGCTCGTGGCCTCAATGCCATCCATGCCGGGCATGCGCACATCCATCAGCACCACGTCGGGATGCAGGGATTCCGCCAACGCCACGGCTCGGGCGCCGTCGGACGCCTGTCCGACCACCTCCATATCCGGCTGCGAGCCAATCACCATGGCGAAGCCGGCACGCACCAGCTCCTGGTCGTCCGCAATAATCACGCGAATGCTTCTGCTCTCGTTCATGATTCCCACTGTATCTGCTTCCTACTGAAGTACCGCTCCATGAACACCCTGATTATTCCCTGAGTTCTTATTGGGCAAGGCTCTCACCGGGGGGAACGTTCCCGCGTGTTGCATCTGACTATCCAACGAAGCCGCCGGTCGCAACTGCATATCCGGCTGCACACCCTCATGGGCCTCGTCGCTGAACCCGGTTTCACGCAGCACTTTCAACAGCTGACGCATATGAGCCAATGCGGCACGTCCCCGAGCGCCAATCGCGGCAAAAGCCGCTGCAATCTGCGTACTATCAGGTGCAGGTTCGGCGTTGAGTATCACCAGTCCCTCATCAGCCTGCGCAATCACCGATTCCAGCGTGGTCAGTACTTCGGTTTGCATCGCCGCACTAATACGGTTGCGCTCTAAGTTGGCCGCCAGCACCTTTTGCCGCTCCTGCTCGGCTCGCAGCGCCTCCTCGCGTTGCAACAGCACCAGAGCGTTTGCGCCACGCGAACGGCTCCATCGAGCCATCGCAATGCAGGCAAAACCGACCAACATGATTCCCACGCCCGGCAGCAAGCCAGACAAAACCAGCCTCCATTTTGAGAGCATGGAACTACCATCGGGCAAAAACAGATGGAACAGCTGGCTGTATCCATTCCACCCAGTCATCACCTTGATGCCCGCAAGCCACGAATCGGCTGCCAGCGCCACGCTCACCCAGCGCCAAGCGGACTCTCGTCCATACAATACCGCCGAATACACGGATACCATCGCAAACATATTGATGGTCAAAATCGATGGCAAGAACAACAGTTGCACAGCAGACAGCACCGCCATCGCCAGCGCGCTGCCCTCTGGGAAGCGGCGGCGGAACGCCAAAGGCGAAAGCATAATAATCGACAGCGTTATAGTCAGCATGCGGTTCGGCGAATACGGGGCATTGCCGATCATTTGCAAATCGCCATACGTGGCGGAAACAAATAGCGCAATCAGCACGATAGTGGCGATAACGTCCATCAGAAGATAGTGCCACTCGGTCCACTGCGCAAATCGACCCACCCAGTTCGACCCACGCGTATCTCCTTGGTCGAGTACTTTGGGGCGCGCCCGATCCATGAATCCTCGTATACGCGAGATAACGGTTAGCACCGGATCCTCCGTATCGGTGCCAGACTGTGGGGCGGCAGGGGAGAGCGGAATCGTAGCCGCCACAGTAAAGCCACCATTCGGCCCTGGGCCGGCCTGCACGCTGCCACCCAACGACTCAATGCGTTCGTGCATACCAACCAATCCGTATCCGGGCTTATGACCGTCTGCTGCAGACGCCGCGCCACGGCCGTTATCGGATACGGTTATCGACAGCACATCGTTTGACCAGATTTCATCGATGGTGGCTTTAGCACCCTCGCCCGCATGTTTGCGCGTATTGGTCAGCGCTTCCTGCACAAGACGGAACACGGCGGTTTCCGCGTCGGCGGACAGCCGGTCAGGTTGCGCTTTGCCGGTCATATGCCGGGACACCACCAGATGACCATCAAGCAGCGAATCGATGTCGGCATATCCGGTACTGCCGCTCGCACCGAACACATTGAACAGACGCTGCATATCATGCTGCGCGCGTTCGGCCTCATGCCGAATCGTACCCATCGTGTGCTTGGCAATGGCTAGATCATGCGCACCCGCATACCGGCCGCCATCCGACTGCACAATAATCGTGGAGAGCGTATGTGCCACCACATCATGCATATCACGGGCGATGCGTGCGCGTTCGGCCAACGCCGCGATGCGTGTCTCCTCGGCCTCTTTCGCCACAATGGAGGCGTTGCGCTCGCGCATGGCCGTCAGCATGGCGTTGCGCGCCCGTCGCCACAAGGCCATGATGATGACGCTCAGCACGCTCGATTCGATGAACGCCGCCTCCATACCGACGTCAGCGAGCATCTTGGCCCCGCAATTGACGGCGCCGCTTGCCCCCACGACGCCGGTGACCGCCGGGCATGTGGGCATCGTGATGGCATCGGCCAGCCAGCCGTCGCGGATGGTGCGCGAACCGGAGGAAGGTCCGGCGAACAGCGGACCCACGTTGAAAGACACCGACCAGACCGTCGCCGCGACCAGTCCCATGACGAACGCCGTGACGATGAACCGCCAAGAATGTCGGGGATTGCCGTACAGAATCACCGAATACACCATGATCAGGGCATAGAAATCGAAATACGTGATCGCCGGGCCGAACACAAGATGCGTGATGGTCAGCGCCACGAACAGCCAGGCCGCCGGCTCCGGGCAATACCTGCGCAGCATCAGCGGCACGAAGACCGGCAGCGACCACAGCGTCATCGACGCCTGAGTTGCGGGAAACAATATGCCGGCCGTCGAATCAGGGCTGGTGACGCCGTTGAACTGCACGCAACCGGCGATCAGCGCCGCGGCGAGCAACGTGTCCCATAGCAGTGTGCGGGTTGACTCCCGTGCGCACCATGCCCTCACGCGCGCCATCATCTCCATAACGCACAAGGCTAGCGTGTCCGGCGACGAACCGGTATCACTCTTCAGGAGGATTTGTGGGCTAGAGTCTTGAACCATGACATTGCTGAGTAAATACTATGTACCCGGCCTCGCCATCGAGGACCATTCCATCGATGTTCCGCTCGACTGGACCGGTCACAAACCCGGCCAAGCATTCGATAGGGAAACCATCAAACTCTTCTACCGTGTGGTCACCACACCCGAACATGTGCACGATGACCTGCCCCTGCTGATTTTCCTGCAAGGTGGTCCTGGTGGTTCTGGCCCGCGACTCAACAGCCCGACTTCCGACGGCTGGATTGAGGAAGCCACCAAGCATTTCCGCGTGATTCTGCCTGACCAGCGCGGCACCGGCCGCTCCTCGCGCGTGGACACGCACGCCATGGCCCGCATCGCCGTCGCGCACGACGATGATGCCGCGGCCGGCGCACAAGCCCAAGCCGACTATCTGAAGAAGTTCCTCGCCGGCTCCATCGTGCGTGACTTCGAACACTTGCGCCTGACCGAATTCGGTGGCCGCAAGTGGGTGACGATGGGCCAAAGCTACGGTGGCTTCCTGACCCTGACCACACTGTCCCTGTTCCCGGCCGGCGTAATCGCCAGCTTCACCACCGGCGGCATCCCGCACGTGCCGGCCGACGCCGCTGAGGTATACGAACACACCTTCCCGCGCATGGTGCGCAAGACGACTCAGTTCTACAAGCGCTACCCACAGGACAAGGAGCGCGTGGCCGCCATCGCCGACAATCTGCCGACTACTGCGGAAGTCGCCGAATTCGTTGGCAAACTCACCGATTCCGTACTGAATCCGATGGCTGGTACCGATGTGGAGCATCGACTTGGCGTGATCGCCGGCATGGCCGCCCACGGCTTCCCGCTG
>JAIJEI010000221.1 GCA_022739095.1 Bifidobacterium sp. | reverse complement strand
TCAAAAAGTCGGTGCTGAAATCCTTCAGCCAGTACAATGTGCCCAAAATGGCGTTGGCATTGCTGGTGGCGTTGATCGTCGGCATCATCATCTACTACGTGTACCGCCGTTTCTACACGGGCGTGGTGTATTCGCGCAGTTTCGCGGTCACATTGGTGGGCATGTCCGTGCTCACCTGCATGGTCACGTTGTCCATCAGTACGAATATCGTGATTTCCCTTGGTATGGTCGGTGCGTTGTCGATTGTGCGTTATCGTACCGCGGTCAAGGATCCGATGGATTTGCTGTATTTGTTCTGGTCGATTACTTCAGGTATTGCGGCGGGCGCTGGCATGTATGTGCTGGTGATTGTCGCCGGATTGGTGATGATCGGTATGTTGGCATTGTTCTATTCGCATCAAGACAAGGGTCGCGTGTATATTGCGGTGATCCACTATGTGGGCGATATGGTTGGCGATGAGATCACGCGTGCGTTCGGACGTACCAAATACTTCGTCAAATCCAAAACCATGCGTGCCGACCGCGTGGAAATGGCCGTCGAAGTGTTTTGCGACGACAAGGAAATGACGTTCGCCGAGCGTATCCGTGCGATTGAGAGTGTCGAGGACGTAACACTGATACAGTACAACGGCGAATACCACGGATAGTTTTTTCGACGAGAGGGAGACCGCGTGACCGACATGCCGGAAATGGGCGGAATGCCGTCCGACGACGAGCTGGTGCCTTTCTTCACATTCGAAGACATCGATCATGCGCTCGAAAACGGCGAATTCTGCTGTTATCTGCAGCCTAAATGCAATGCGGAGACGGGAACCATTGTAGGAGCCGAGGCGTTGGTGCGCTGAAATTACCCCAAATATGGCGTGATTTCCCCAGAATGGTTCGTCCCGGTATTGGAAAGAGCCGGGCGTATCTGCCATGTGGATCTGTTCGTATGGCGCTTCGTGGCTGAGATGTTGGGCAGGTGGGAGCATGAAGGACGCAATCTGGTACCGGTTTCCGTGAACGTGTCCGTGATGGATATCAACCAGATGGATGTGGCCGACGTGCTCGGCGGGCTGCTGAACGAATATAACGTCGACGCGCGTCTGTTGCAGGTGGAAATCACCGAAAGCACCATGGTGAAAAACCTGCCCATGGTGAAGGACACCATCTGCAAACTGCATGCGAGAGGCGTTGTGGTGCTGATGGATGATTTTGGTTCGGCGTATTCCTCTCTGAACATGCTCAAAGACATTAATGTCGATGTGATCAAACTGGACACGGAGTTCATCGAACTGAGCGATGAGGATGCCGGTAAAGGCCTGAAGATCATCCAATCCATGATTGTGATGGCTAAGAAGCTGCATCTGATGATCATCGCCGAGGGTGCCCAGACCAAGGAACAGGTCGATTGGCTGAAAGCAATCGGATGCGGATACATCCAAGGATATTATTTCTACCCTCCACTGCCGGTGAAACGGATGGAAACGCTGTTGGCCGAGCGTGCCGACGGTCGGCACTATTGGGATATGTCGTGCGATTACCTGCATCGCGATCATGTGACCGTCAACGGCCGGGTGCTGTTGGGAGTCTCCGCGTTGGCGGCCGACGCCTTTGAAATCCTGGCTGATGGTCTGGCGGAAATATCTCGGTTGAATGTGGCGACAAGCGAATACCGTGCCATCAAACGAGATGGGGTGATTCCCGATCCGGAAGTCGACGAATTCGGCACCTACATGCGTGCGATGACCGCCAACCGGGTGGTGCATCCTGACGATGTCGGACGATTCTTCGCCGATCTGAATCTGTCTTCGATCCGGGAACGGCTATACAGGCAGGAAACCATGCTGGGGATATACCGCAGCGAGATATTGTCCAAAACCGGCGTAGTCACGTTCGCGGCGATTCCCGCTCACGCATGCTCCCCATCCGACCCTTGGGATGTGGTGCTGGTCGGACAGAATCTGCTCCTGGGAATATTGACATGCGGCGATGCCGATCATTACCGCAGGGACTCGCTTACGGGACTACTCAACCGCAATGCCTACGATGACGATTTGGGGTGCATCCAGGCCACGCATGACAAGCCATTGACGGTGGTGTACGTCGACATGAATGGACTGCATGAAATCAACAACCATTTGGACATGCCAAGGGCGATTCGGTCTTGTGCGGACTTGCGAATGCGATGCGTGCCTGCTTCGGGGACGACAGTATTTACAGCATCGGAGGTGATGAGTTCGTGATTATCAGCTGCAACCATACAGTGAGCCAAAGTATGCGTCGGATGGCGCGTATGCGTCGGGATTTTCTGGAAGGTGATTGGGATATATATCCGTAGGCATGGCCGAATCCGATGATGGAGGGGATCTTCCAGGCCTCATCAAGCAGGCGGAATTCCGTATGCGCCAGGACAAGAAACAGTATTACGTCAATGGTGGGGGCAAACGCCAGCCCCGCATGCTCAACAACCGGCTTGAGAGTATTCTGGTGCGCAATGGGGATGTGAGAACGCTGCTTGAACATCTGAATGTACGTTATCCGGTGTCATTCATAGTCAATCTGAATACCGATACGCAGCGTTCGATCATGGTGCCCGATTTCTTTCAGCGTATGCTTGATGGTCATGGCGGTTCCTTCCGCGAAGCATTACGT
>JAIJEI010000220.1 GCA_022739095.1 Bifidobacterium sp. | reverse complement strand
GCGTCGCGGGGGAGGGCCTGCAGCTTGCGCATCGCTTCGGCGCGCTCTTCGGCGGTCAGATGTGGGTTGACGCTGTCGCGCTTGTATTCGGCGCGACGCTCGGCGTACTTGGCAACCATGCGTTCGCGTTGCAATTGTCGGTTGAACTTACTGGTTTTGGCCATGTCTGGCTCCTTGATAAGGCTCCGGGGTGCGGGAATCGCGCCGGGCGGAGCGGGGACGAGTGCATTCGTTCATTGGGCGCATGCCGCAAGGTTCGGAAGATGAGTTCATGAAATGGTGTTAGAGGAAACCGCCGGAATACCAACAAGGAAACTATTTCGGCGGGTGCTTAAGCCTCTTCCTCGCCTCGCGACTGGTGCCCAATGAACGAACAGATGGATTAGCGGGTCTCTCGGAAGGGCACCCGTTTGCGGACTATCGGATCGAACTTGGTGAGCTCAAGACGGTCCGGCGTATTACGACGATTCTTGGTGGTGGTGTAGGTGAATCCGGTGCCGGCCGTGGACTTCAGGGTGATGACCGGGCGAATTGCGGAGGATTTGCTTGCCATGAGTGGTGCTTTCTATGTGCGGGTGTCACGCTGTTATGTCACGTATGTCGCGTAAGTCGCGGTGCCATGTGGGTGATGCAGCTCGTTAGCGCGGTTTGTTGCGCGGTTACGCGCCGGCACAGTGGCGGGCCTACTGACTGCCCAAGCGTGGGGGTGATGCCGCGGCCGGTTCAGTTGACGTTCTGATTGCAGCGGATGCGGGCGATCGCCGCCTCGATGCCGATGCGGTCGATGGTCTTGATGCCCTTGGCGCTCACGGTAAGCGTGACGTGCCGCTGCAAGGACGGCACCCAGTACCGCTTGGACTGCAGGTTCGGGGCGAAGGTTCGGCGTGTTTTCCTGTGCGAGTGGGAGACGCGGTTACCGACCCCGGCGCGTGTTCCCAGAATTTGACATGTTTTGGACATACCTGCGACTATATCATAATGATAACCATTATCAAATCAGAAAGGCTGTCATGATTCATCCGGCATTGCAATCACAGGGAAACGCGGAGGGGCGCACGCCCGTGGTGCTGCTCACCGGCGCCGACCGCCTGAGCCTGGACTCCGTGGCGTTCTCGTTGGTCGATTCCTTCCCGTCCGTATGCTCGATTGCTTATGGCGTGCACCCGAATGAAGCCGTGGAATCCGGTCTCGATATCGTGCGCAACGTCGCGAAGCCCCAGGCGAGCGGGGTGGTGTTCGGCGAGTCCGATTCGTTCGGACTCGAGGAGTGCTGCATGAGCTGCACGGTCAAACATGACCTTGAACGGACGCTCGGATCGTTGCAAGGGCAGGCCGGCGCGTTTCTGGTCTCGCTGCCCGTGGGTTTGGAGGCCACACCGGTTGCACAGTACCTGGCCGATCCCTTCCGTCTCAACGAGTGGGGTGGGTCGATGTTCGTGGGTGCGGTGGCCAATGCCGTGGGCCTTGACGAATTCGAGGAGCGATTCTTCGACGACGACCGCCTGTGCCTGTATGGCATGGGCGAGGAGGACGGCGTCTATGACGAGCGTTCGACCGGCGCAGTGGTCTCCCGATTGATTCGCGAGGCCTCGTGCGTGCTCGAATTGCCGGTCATCGGCGCCGGATGTCTGGCCCGCCATTTGGATGCAGACGGGGAGTGCGCCTGCCGCGACATCATCCGTGCGATCGCCTCGCGTGATGCGCTGGTCTGCGAGGATGCCCACACCGTGGGGCTCGCCGACCTGGTGCAGGCGTCGGTCGGTGCCGTGATGCCGCTGTGACGTGTGCGGCAAGCGGCAGAACCCCCGCGTCCGAACGAAGGTGGCGCGGGTGTGTGCGTGCAACACGCCGACGTAAATACAAATGATAATAATTATCAATACATGTTATTCTGTCGTGTTGGTGGCCGGTCGATGATGCAGCAACAGCGGCATCGCCCGGCCAAACAGCTGAATTAGAGAGGAAAATCCAATCATGTCCATCATGTCCGACGCCAAGCGCGTGCTCGCCATCGCGGCCGCCGCGGCGACCCTGTTCTCGATGGCCGCCTGCGGTTCCAGCAATGCCGCCGGCAACAAGTCCGATTCCAGCAGCGTCGCGTCTTCCGGCAAGATCGAGGTCGTCGCCTCCATCAACCAGTGGGGTTCCGTGGCCGAAGACCTCGGCGGTAGCAACGTCGAAGTCACCAACATCATGGCCAAGACCAACGTCGAGGCACACGATTACGAGCCCACCAGCCAGGATGTCGCCAAGTTCGGCACCGCCAAGGTAGCAGTAGTCAATGGCGCCGACTACGACCCGTGGGCCACCAAGGCCGCCAAGTCGACCAAGGCCACGCTGGTCACCGCCGCCGAGACCGCCGGCATCAAGGAAGGCGACAACCCGCACGTCTGGTTCTCCGCCAAGGTGCGCTCCAACACCGCCGACGCCATCACCGCCGCCTACCAGAAGGCCGACCCGAGCCACAAGGACGACTACGCCAAGCTCAACAAGGATTGGCACGCTAAGGAAGACCAGCTTGAGTCCAAGATCAAGGAGACTTCCGCCAAGACCGAGAACCTGTCGTACGCCGCCACCGAATCCGTGGCCTGGTACCTGGCCGACGACCTCAAGATGACCGACGCCACCCCGAAGGGCTACGCCCAGGCCTCCGCCAACGAGAGCGAGCCGACCCCG
>JAIJEI010000219.1 GCA_022739095.1 Bifidobacterium sp. | reverse complement strand
GAGCGCGGCATGGATGGTCTCGATTGCCTGATCACGGTTGGAGGGGCGCCCCTCGATGGCGAGCGCCATCGTGCCCATGCCGAGGCGGGGAATCTCATATCCGGCAAGCGTTGCCGTGTGTTGGTTTTTCATCGTTGTGGCCTCCATGCCAAGTCATCGAGGAGCTGATTGGTCCAAAGAACTACCTGGTCGGAGCTCATGGGGCCTTGACCCAGGGAGCCGGTGAACGGGATGGGGACGATGAGCTGGTGGGTGACCGGACGGTATTGGGCGCCCTTGTAAATACGGCCCATACGCATCTGAATGGATTCGGGCGGGTCAATGCGACCGATGCGCACGCGGTTGGATTGCGCGAGAATCTCCGAAATGCCGAGCTTGCGGGCCTTGAACTTCAGGCGGGCCACGTCGAACAGGGTCTCGAATTCGACCGGCGGCTTGCCGTAACGGTCGGCGAGCTCCTCTTCCAGATCTTTCAGATCGGCCTCGCTGCGGGCGGAGGCGAGCTTGCGGTACGCTTCCAGACGCAGCTTGTCCGAATCGATGTACTCGATCGGAATCGACGCTTCGATGGGCAGGTCGATGGACACGGCCACCGGCTCGACGTTCTCCTCGGGCTCCTTGTACTTCTCCACGGCTTCGGACACCATGCGCACGTACAGGTCGAAGCCCACGCCCTCGATATGGCCGGACTGCTCGTCGCCCAGAAGGTTACCGGTGCCGCGCAATTCCAAGTCCTTCATGGCCACATCGAAACCGGAGCCGAGCGCCGTGTTCTGCGCGATGGTGGCGAGCCGGTCATGGGACTGCTCGGTCATCGGCTTGGACGGGTCGTACAGGAAGTAGGCGTACGCGCGCTCGCGGCCGCGACCGACGCGGCCACGCAGCTGATGGAGCTGGCTCAAGCCGAAACGGTCGGCATGGTCGACGATCAGCGTGTTCGCATTGGAGATATCGAGACCGGTCTCGATGATTGTGGTACACACGAGCACGTCGATGTCACGATGCCAGAAGTCGCGGATGATCTGGTCGAGCTGCTTCTCCCCCATCTTGCCATGGGCGATGCCGACGCGCGCCTCGGGTACCAGCGTGTGGATCTTGTCGGCGATGGACGAGATATCCTGCACACGATTGTGGACATAGAACACCTGGCCGCCTCGCAGCAGTTCGCGGCGTACGGCTGCGGTGACCTGCGCATCCTCGTAGGCGCCCACATAGGTCAGCACCGGCAACCGGTCTTCGGGCGGGGTGGCGAGCGTGGACATCTCGCGAATGCCGGTCACGGCCATTTCCAGCGTGCGCGGGATAGGCGTGGCGGACAGGGACAGCACGTCCACGTTGGTCCTGAGGGCTTTCAGCGTCTCCTTGTGTTCCACGCCGAAACGCTGCTCCTCATCGATGATGACGAGTCCCAGATCCTTGAACTTGATTTTCGGGTTCAGCAGCTTGTGTGTGCCGATGACCACGTCCACCGTGCCGGTTTCCAGACCCTCGATGGTTTCGTTGATCTCTTTGGTGGTCTGGAATCGGCTCATGGCCGCCACGTTGACCGGGAAGCCCTCGAATCGTTCGCTGAACGTCTCGTAGTGCTGCTGGACAAGCAGCGTGGTGGGCACGAGCACAGCCACCTGCTTGCCGTCCTGCACGGCCTTGAAGGCGGCACGCAATGCGATTTCCGTTTTGCCGAAGCCCACGTCGCCGCAGATGAGGCGGTCCATCGGCACGGGCTTTTCCATGTCGGATTTGACCTCGTCGATGGTGGTGAGCTGGTCGGCGGTTTCCTGATAGGGGAAGGCGTCTTCCAGCTCTTTCTGCCACGGGGTGTCCGGGCTGAACGCGAAGCCCTTGGCGCGCTGGCGGGCGGAGTACAGCTTGATCAGGTCGTCGGCGATCTCGTGGACGTGCTTGCGGGCCTTGGCCTTGGTGGCTGCCCAGTCGGATCCGCCGAGCTTGTTGAGCTTGGGGGCCTCGGCTCCGATGTATTTGCTGACCTGGTCGAGCTGGTCGGTGGGGATGAACAGTTTGTCCGCCGGGGCGCCGCGCTTGGAAGGCGCGTATTCGATGACCAGGTATTCGCGGGTGGTTTTGTTGGTGCCGGTGCCGATGGTGCGCTGGCGCATTTCGATGAACCGGCCGATGCCGTGCTGCTCATGCACCACATAATCGCCCTTTTTGAGTTCCACCAAGTCGATGGCCTTGCGACGGCGTTTCGGCGTTTTGGCCACGGCCACGGCCGAAGTGCGGCCGGTCAGGTCGCGTTCGGTGAGCAGAGCGATTTTGGCGGCTTTGTCCACGAAGCCGTCGATGGCCTGAGAGCGGATGACGTCGAAATTGGCGATGCCGGTAGTGTTGATCGCGCGCTTGAGCCTGGCCAGGGTGCCGGCCGCAGCGGCGGTGATGGTGACGTGGAAGCCGGCATCGAGCAGGCCTTCGATGCCTTGGGAGGCCTTGGCCTCATCCCCTCGGAATTCGGCCGGGTTCTGGGCGTCGAGCTGTACATGGCCGGTCAGCGTGGTATCCCCGCCGAAGCTGGTGAGGCGGATCACCGGGTGTTCGGAGTATTCGAGGGAGCTGATGGTTTCCGCATAGTCAAGGAAGCTGGCTTCGTCGAAGCTGATGGGCGCGCCGGCGCCGTGGCCGGAGGCGGCCACATGCCAGCTGGCGGCCAGGAACTCGTTCGCGGTTTTTGCCA
>JAIJEI010000028.1 GCA_022739095.1 Bifidobacterium sp. | reverse complement strand
CCCCTCATCCCGCGCGCCGACGTTCGCTCGCCCCATGCTCCTCCGATTTCACGCGGGCCGGGTACGGCGACGCCCTGGCCCGTCTCGTCGATCATCTGCGCGACGGCGACGCCTACGTCGTCAACATGGCGCAGCGCCTGCGCCTCGAGACGTCCGGGAGCCCCTATGCCATCTACCGTTATCTGCGCACCCACAACCCGGCCCCGTTTTCCGCCTGTCTGCGCGCACCGGGTCTCGACGTGTGCTGTTCGAGCATGGAACGGTTCATGGAGATTCGCTCGGGGCATGTGGTGACGCGGCCCATCAAGGGGACCCGGCCGCGCGGCGGCACGCCGGACGAGGATCGGGCGAACCGCGAGGAACTCGCCCGCAGCGAGAAGGACCACAGCGAACTGCTGATGGTCGTGGACCTCGAACGCAACGACCTGTCGATCGTCTGCGAACCGGGTTCCGTCGGCACGGACCCCGACTTCGCCATCGAGACGTATCCTTCCGTATTCCATCTCGTCGCGACCGTCGAGGGGACGCTGCGCAAGGATCGTTGCGCCGTGGACGCGGTTCGCACCGCGTTTCCCACCGGTTCGATCACCGGCGCCCCGAAGGTTCGCGCCATGCAGATCATCGACGAGCTCGAACGCACGCCCCGGGGATTGTACACGGGCAGCATCGGGTATTTCTCCGATACGGGCGATTGCGATTTCAACGTCGTGATCCGCACCATCGTGCGAGAGGGAGACGAGACGTCGCTCGGCGTGGGCGGAGGCATCACCGTGGAATCCGATTTCGACTTCGAGTACGACGAGACGATGCAGAAGGCCCGGGCGCTACGGGAGGCCGGTTCCGTTGACAGGGGGAGCGTCGGCGAGTACAATCGCGGACAAAACGAATAACTATCTTCAGGGCAGGGTGCGATTCCCTACCGGTGGTACAGCCCACGAGCCGCAAGGCATGATTTGGTGAGATTCCAAAGCCGACAGTACAGTCTGGATGAAAGAAGATGAAAGTACGTTTATGCTTCGTCGTACGCCCTGAAATGATGCCATATCATTTCAGGGCGTTTTCGTGTTCGCATGAACCTTCTTTTGTATGCCTTGGATAGCGTATGGGTGCAACATGCTTGGAGGCGTACATGGACGATGCGCAGTACATGGGACTCGCGATCGAACTGGCGAAGCGAGGGGCCGGATACGTGAACCACAATCCCATGGTCGGCGCGATGATCGTCAAGGACGATCGGATCATCGGGCAGAGGTATCACGAGGTGTTCGGCGGATTGCACGCCGAGAGGAACGCGTTGCGGCATTGCACGCAGTCGCCCGCCGGGGCGACGTTGTACGTCACGCTTGAGCCGTGCTGCCATTACGGCAAAACGCCGCCATGCACGGAGGCGATCATGGAAAGCGGCATCGCAAGGGTCGTCGTCGGAACCTTGGACTGCAATCCCGTGGTGTCCGGCAAGGGCGTGCGCATGCTCGAGGACCACGGCATACGGGTTGATGTGGGGGTGCTGGCCGACGAGTGCCGTCATGTGATACGGATGTTCAGCAAATACATCACCACGCGTACGCCGTATGTCATCATGAAATACGCCATGACGATGGACGGGAAGATGGCGACCCATACCGGTCAGTCACGGTGGATCAGCGGCGAGGAATCGAGGCGTCGGGTCCATCAGCTCCGTCGCTCCGTCGCGGCGGTCATGGTGGGGGTGAACACGGTGATCGAGGACGACCCGTTGCTGACATGCCGCATGGCACACGGAAGGAACCCGGTTCGTGTCGTCTGCGATACGCGATTGAGGACGCCCCTCACCTCGCGGATCGTGCAGACGGCGAATGACGTCAGGACCTATATCGCCACCGCCTGCGATGACGAACGCAGGGCGGAGCGCTACCGGCGGCACGGCTGCGAAATACTCGCCGTCGGAAGGAAGGGCGACCACGTCGATCTGGCGGACGTGGTGCGGCGCCTGGGGGATATGCAGATGGACAGCGTGCTGCTGGAAGGCGGGAGCGCGATGAATTGGAGCGCCCTCGAACAGCGGATCGTCGATGAGGCGCACGTGTACATCGCGCCGAAGATATTCGGCGGCACCGCGAAAAGCCCGGTGGGCGGCCAAGGAGTCGCCCTGCCTTCCGACGCCGTCATGCTCCGGCCCCGCGCCTGCTCCCAGGTGGGAGAGGATTATCTGGTGGAAAGCGAGGTGGTGTATTCATGTTCACGGGAATAGTGGAGGAAGTCGGAACGGTGGCGGACATACGGAGGAGCGCCGCCAACTGCACGCTGTCGGTCGACGCCACGAAGGTGATGGAGGACCTCCATATAGGCGACAGCATGGCGGTGAACGGCATCTGCCTGACGGTCGTCGATTTCGACCGGCGGCGCTTCACCGTCGACGTGATGAATGAGACGTGGCGCAGAACCTCGCTTGGCTTATTGCGCCGCGGGAACGGCGTCGGCCTGGAACGGGCCCTGCCGGTGAACGGAAGGTTCGGTGGCCATATCGTCACCGGGCACATCGACGGCACAGGCAGCATATCCTCCGTGCGGCGCGAAGGCAATGCCGTGTGGTACCGGATCGCGGCGCGGAACGAGATACTCGAAGGCATCGTCGAGAAAAGTTCGGTCGCCGTCGACGGCATCAGCCTGACGGTCGCGGAGGTTACGGGAAGGGACTTCTCGGTATCGATCATCCCGCACACCTTGGGACAGACGGTGCTGGGCGAGAAACGGGTCGGCGGCGTGGTCAATCTCGAAAACGACGTATTGGGAAAATACGTGCGGAACATGATGACGACCCGGACGGGACTGACGCAGGATCTGCTGTCCCGGTGCGGGTTCTGAGAAAGGATGTATGAATCATGAACCATTAGTCGGTGCAAGCGGCGTTGCAGGCGCTGCGGGAAGGGAAGCTCGTTCTGGTCATCGATGACGAGGACCGGGAGAACGAGGGGGATCTCATCTGTGCCGCGCAGTCGGCCACCACATGGAACGTCAATTTCATGGCAACCCACGCCAAGGGATTGATCTGCATGCCCATGAGCGAGCAACTGGCCCACAAGCTGATGCTTCCGCCCATGGTCGAGCACAACACCGATAACCATGAAACCGCTTTTACGGTGTCCATCGATTACCGTGGCACCACGACCGGCATCTCCGCCGAAGAGCGGGGATTGACAGCTCGCATGTGCGTCTCCGATGACGTGGAACCCCTCGATTTCCGCAGACCGGGGCATATGTTTCCTCTGGTGGCGAAGAAGGGCGGCGTTCTGGAACGGAACGGACACACGGAGGCGACCGTCGACCTCATGCGGTTGGCGGGATTGCGCGAATGCGGCCTGTGCTGCGAGATCATGGACGACGATGGCCGGATGATGAGGACCCCCGACCTGACCCGGTTCGCCCAAGAGCATCAGATCCCGCTCCTGACCATCAAGGAACTGCAGGAATACAGGAAATCGCACGATACGCTCGTCGAATGCGTCTCGACCGTGGCGATGCCCACGCGATACGGGGAATTCACGGCGCACTGCTATGTGAACAGGTTGAACGGTGAGCATCATGTCGCGCTGGTCATGGGGGATCTGGGCGATGGGACCGATGTGTTATGCCGGGTGCATTCGGAATGTCTGACCGGTGACGTCTTCGGCTCGTTGCGTTGCGATTGCGGTCAGCAGTTGGACACGGCGATGAGGATGATCGCGGAGCATGGTTCGGGCGTGCTGCTGTACATGCGTCAGGAAGGGCGGGGCATCGGTCTGGTCAACAAGCTGAAGGCCTACCGTCTACAGGACGAGGGCATGGACACGCTCGACGCCAATCTCGCGTTGGGATTCCCCGGTGACGCGAGGGAGTACTACATCGGAGCGCAGATTCTCAGGGATCTGGGGATACGGTCCATGCTCCTGCTGACCAACAATCCCGACAAAGTGTATCAATTGGAAGACTATGGAATGGAGATCCGCGACAGAATACCAATCGAAATCGAAGCCAATGCTTACGACAGTTTCTATCTCAAAACCAAGAAAAACCGCATGGGACATATCCTGAACATGGAGGAGGAATAAACAAATGCACACGTTCGAAGGCGATCTGGTAGCCGAAAACATCACGATAGGCATCGTCGTGGCGAGGTTCAACGAGTTCATCACCTCAAAACTGCTGGCGGGGGCGCTGGACACCCTGAAAAGGGAGAATGTCCGCGAACAGGACATATCGGTGGCCTGGGTGCCGGGCGCCTTTGAGATACCCTTGATCGCGTCGAGGATGGCCAAGAGCAAGCGCTACGATGCGATCATCTGCCTGGGCGCGGTCATTCGGGGCAGCACCAGCCACTATGATTACGTGTGCAACGAGGTCTCGAAGGGAATCGCGCAGACCAGCCTCAACACCGACGTGCCGGTGCTGTTCGGCGTGCTGACGACGGATTCCATCGAACAGGCGATCGAACGGGCCGGCACCAAAGCGGGGAACAAGGGTTCCGAGTGCGCGCAGGGCGCGATCGAAATGGTGAATCTGATCCGCTCCATGGACCTCTGACGGCGAACCACCCGGCTGCGGGCGGGGTCTTACAGACGTTCCCGCCCGCTTCGCGCCACATGGCCAAGGCCCGATCGATCGCCGCGCCCGCTACCGCAGGGTGAGCGTTGCGGCCAAAGCCAGATGGTCGGTGCCCGGCACTTCGAAGGACGTCACGCCGGACGGTCTGAGCCTGTGGGTGAACAGGATGTGGTCCAGTTCGATGCGCGGCCACTTGAGCCAGCGCGGGAACGTGAGGTTCGGTCCGGCGCCCTGGGCCAGGCTCGCGTCTTCGAATCCGGCCTTGAGCAGCATACGGAAGCTCGGATGGTCGGTGCTTGAGTTGAGGTCGCCCATAATGACGATGATATTGCGATTGCTGACGGATTTTGCACGGGCGAGTTCTCGCAGACCCAGAATGCCGGCCGACCAATCCGCACAGCCGCGCATCGGCGATTTCGGGTGAGCCGAACAAAGCGTCACCGTGCGATTACCGGAGGTTTTGAGGGTGATGGCGGGAACGTCGGCGGCAGGGATGGAGACCACGTTAGGCACCGCTGCGCTCGGCTCGTAGCGGGAATAGATCACGTTGAATCCGCCATTATCGGTCTCTTTGGCGTCTCCGAACTGATGGTAGGGGAGGAGTTCGTTGATGTCGGCTTCAGTAAGACGTGTGATGAGGTCGTCGGTGACTTCCTGCAAGGCCAATACGCTGATATTGCGTTCGCGAATATTGCGAATGATTTCAGCGGCGTCGGCGCGTCCGTATCGACAATTCATCGTCATAACCGAGAACTGGGGCGAGAGTGTTTCACGCGTTGTTTCACGGCGTTCATCGGAGATTGTTTCGAGTCCTTCTTTCGGAGTGTTTGAGGTACCCGATATATTGCTGTTATGGCTTTTTGACGGCGTCGGCGAAGTTGTTTCACGGGCTGTTTCACGATGGGATTCTTTGCGTTTCCCGGCCGGGTCGATTGACGTACCCCAGTAGTTGATGCGCTGTGAGCTGGCAATCAGCGCGACCACAATAAGCAACGACATCGCAGTCCATTCATGTTGCCATGCGGCGACCGCGGTCAGAATCATCAAAGGAACCCACAACAGCGGCGTCAGGGCAATCATGTACGGAAGCGGCATGCGGGCCTCGAGACCGGCGGGCAGCGCGCTTAAGGCCGTCCATAACAGTGCGATGATCGCCACCGCGTTGAAGATTGTCGTCATGGAAGTTCCTTTCGAAATATAAATTGAACCGAGATATAACTTGGCTCCCCTCTGCGAGGGGAGCTGTCAGCGTAGCTGGCTGAGGGGAGCTCGGAGGTATGCCCTCATACTCCCCTCAGCCATACTTCGTACGACAGCTCCCCTCGTAGAGGGGAGCCAAGTTGTGAGATCAGCGGCCGAACAGTCCGCCGAGACCTCCGCCAAGGTTCGGCGGCAGTTCAGTGCCACCGTCGACGTTGCCCATCATCTGCTCAAGGCCAGCGGGCAAGGCCGGGTTCTGTGGCTTCTTGGCGAAGGCGGAACCGCCGGTCGAACCGGAGGATTTGCCGGCCAGCTTGTCGCGCAATGCCTTCTCCTCGGCCTCGCGCTTC
The DNA here is from genome assembly GCA_022739095.1 of Bifidobacterium sp. Taxonomy (GTDB): domain Bacteria; phylum Actinomycetota; class Actinomycetes; order Actinomycetales; family Bifidobacteriaceae; genus Bifidobacterium. Next base: position 9,277 of record JAIJEI010000028.1, on the reverse strand, counting down.
ATCGGATTGCCGGACTTGCCGCCCTTCTTCTTGTTCTTGCCCTTCTTCTTGCCGCCGCCCATAGCCGGGCCGCCGAAGCCGGGGATGCCACCGCCCATGCCGCCACGATTGGACATGCGCTTCATCATCTTTGCGGCCTGCTCGAAACGCTGCAGCAAAGCGTTCACCTGAGAAACCGTCACGCCGGAACCATAGGCGATACGGGCGCGGCGGGAACCATTGATAATCGACGGATCGCGACGCTCGGCCGGGGTCATCGAGCGAATAATCGCCTCGGTGCGGTCGATTTCCTTTTCGTCGAACTGCTCGAGTTCCTTGCGGTGCTGGGCCATGCCCGGAATCATGCCAAGCAGCGACTTCATCGAGCCCAGCTTGCGCACCTGCTGCAGCTGATCGAGGAAGTCGTCCAGACCGAAGGAACCTTCGGAAATTTTCTCGGCGGCCTTGCGGGCCTCTTCCTCGTCGAACTGCTTCTGCGCCTGCTCGATGAGCGTCATGATGTCGCCCATGTCGAGGATACGCGAGGCCATACGGTCCGGGTGGAAGACCTCGAAGTCCTTCAGTCCCTCACCGTTGGAGGCGAACAGGATCGGCTTGCCGGTCACGGACGCCACGGACAGCGCGGCACCACCGCGGGCATCGCCATCGAGCTTGGAGAGCACCACGCCGGTGAAGTCCACGCCCTCGTCAAAGGCCTTGGCGGTCTTGACGGCGTCCTGGCCGATCATCGCGTCGATGACGAACAGGATTTCGTTGGGGTTCACGGCATCGCGAATGTCGCGAGCCTGCTTCATCAGCTCCTCGTCCACGCCCAGACGGCCGGCGGTATCGATGATCACCGTGTCGTAGAGCTTCTGCTTGGCGAGTTCGATGGAATCGCGGGCCACCTTCACCGGGTCGCCAGAGGTCTGGCCCGGAGCTGCGACGGCCTCGCCGCCATCGGACTGGACGCCCTTTTCGGGAGCATAGACGGGCACGCCGGCGCGTTCGCCGACCACCTGCAGCTGCGTCACCGCGTTCGGACGCTGCAAATCGGCCGCGACCAGCAGCGGCGTGTGGCCGGAATCCTTGAGCCAGTAGCCGAGCTTGCCGGCCAGCGTGGTCTTACCGGCACCCTGGAGGCCGGCGAGCATGATGATCGTCGGCGGGTTCTTCGCGAAGTTCAGCGGACGGTCGACGCCTTGGCCGAGCACGTCGGTGAGCTCCTCGTTGACGATCTTCACCACCTGCTGGGCGGGGTTGAGCGCATCGGACACCTCGGTGCCCAGTGCGCGCTCACGCACCTTGCCGGTGAAGGAACGCACCACGTCGAGCGCCACATCGGCGTCGAGCAGCGCGCGGCGGATTTCACGGATCGTACCGTCGATATCCGCCTCGGAAAGCTTGCCCTTGCTCTTGAGATGCTTGAACGCATTCGAGAGTCTGTCTGTCAAAGATGAAAAAGCTGCCATAATGGGCAACAGTCTAGCCGCCACGCGGGAAATTGCGGTGTTGGGGACGACGCTTTCCGGGGATTGCGTCGCGGAGTAGGGCCTAGTGAACGGTATTTGCGTCCCTTTCCCGGGATTGCTGCGTAAATCCAGGTGTGGAGGAGCTGACTTGCGGCACATTCCGGGGAATGTGCCGCGTAATAGTCAGGGATGTTGGACATTCAGACGGCATATGCCGTGCCGTCCGCTCGTGGCGAAGTCAATCGAGTGCTTCCGATACCATGGAAACCGTAAAGAATCCTGTGTTTTTTGGAATGCTTACGCTGTTTTGAAAATCGCTGGACACCGCTTATACGCAGACTGCCGTGCGCTCCGAACCATGACGTTCGGGCCAACGCAGACATGCCGTGCAATAAGGAAAGCCCACTGATGCCCACCCAAAAACTACTCGAACGCAAAGCCCTGATCGTTGGTATCGTCATCAACGTGCTGCAGGTCTTAGCCGGCATGGCCGTGTTCTTCATGACCGGTCTCAAGGCCATGTTCCTCGACTTCTCCTTCACCGCGATTTCCGTCTTGTCCGGAATGGTGGCGGTGTACCTCTCGTCGCGCACGGTGCGAACCACCGAGCGCTTCCCCAATGGCATGTTCGCGCTGGAACCCATCTACGCGATTTGCAAGGCCATTTTCACCATGTCGTTGTTGGTGTATTCGGTGATTGACGTGTGCCGAGTAGCATACGGCTACTTCGTGTTCGGGTCCGGCGAACGCATTGAAACCGGCCCGGTGGTCATCTACGAGATCCTGACCGTGATCGTGTGCTTCAGCCTATACATGTATTACCGGCGTTCCAACCGCTCCATCGGCGATTCCAGCACCATGCTCACCGCCGAGTGCAAGAGCACATTGGTCGACGGATCGATGTCGTTCGGCATCGGCGTGGTTGCCATCTTCCTGATGCTGCTGCCGGCCGGCGGTCCGCTTGACTTCCTGCACTACACCGGCGATTTCTTCATCACCGTGGCTTTGGTGGCATTGACCATCAAGGAGCCGTTCAGCGTGCTCAAAGAGGCGTTCGTGGAATTGGTCGGCGGCGTGCATGACGACGATGAGACCAACGCCTACGTGGAGGCCGAGGCACAGCGCCATCTGCCTGCCAACACCGACTACGAGCAGACGCTGATCTTCAAGACCGGTATGAACTACACCGTTGACGTGTATCTGAGCGGCACCGGCGAAACCATTGATGTAGCCGACCTCATCGAATGCAAGCGCTCGCTGGAAAAGGAGCTCACCAAGCGCCTGCACATCGTGGATGTGGACTTCGTGTTCGACTGATTGATGCGTTTGAAGCGGCTTTTGCCGCTTCGAGGGGCTGATTTCGTCTTTCCCGGACATCTACTTTCGCTTCGAGGGGCTGTCAAAGCGTCAGACCGAAAGTACAAATGGCTTACCGACACCGTCGTTAAGCCATTTTCAGTGCGCTTCTACTTGGGCAGCAGCCTCTTGAAACGAAAGTAACGCTATTCCAACGCTGAAGCGGCTACTTCAGGCTCCAAGTGGAACCCTGCGGGCCGTCTTCGATGGCGATGCCGGCCTCGGTCAGGGCATCGCGAATCTGATCGGCCTTGGCGAAGTCCTTGGCCTTGCGGGCCTTGGCGCGGGCGTTGAGCTGCTCGGCAATCAGTGCCTCCAGCGCCGCATGTTCGGGCGACTCGGCCGTGCCATCAGCGGCACCGCCGGCAGACACCCACGGCTCGGCCAGCGGGTCGAGACCCAAGGTGTCGAGCATGGCACGCACGGCGAGCAGCGCCTCACGCACCTCGGCCTTGGCGGTTTCGGAATCAGCGCGGTCAGCCAGTTGTGAAAGTAACGTGTTGCCGGAACGGATGGCAGTGAAGATTGCGGCGGTTGCACCAGACACATTGACGTCGTCATTCATGGCTGCCACGAAATCAGTGGGCAGATCGTCGGCGGAGACGGCAGTAACTTCCTCGCGGGACGGCTGGCCGCCCAGCGCCACACCGGCGCGCTCGATGAAGTTCGAGACGCGGTCGTATGCGGCCTGCGCCTCGACCAGCGCCTGATCGCACCATTCGAGCATCGACCGGTACTGCACGGAGCCCAGGACGTAACGCACCACCCAAGCGGAATGCTCGGCCAGCACGCTCGGCACGGACAGACCGGTACCCAGCGACTTCGACATCTTCTCGCCCTTGGCGGTCACCCATGCCGAATGCATCCAACGTGCGGCGGAGGGGTAGCCGGCCGCGCGGGTTTGCGCCATCTCGTTCTCGTGGTGGGGGAAGCGCAGGTCCAGACCGCCGCCGTGAATGTCGAAGCCATCGCCTAGGTAACGGTGGGACATGGCGGAGCATTCGATGTGCCAGCCAGGGCGGCCCACGCCAAACGGCGTCGACCAACGGGCGTCCTCGGGATCGGTGTCCTTCGGAGCCTTCCACAGGGCGAAATCACGCGGATCATGCTTGTCGGGGGAGGCGTCGGCCGGGTCGACCGGATTGTACTTGTCGGCACCGGTGGCGTCCACGGACGGGCCCATGCGGTCGGCCACGGCAGCGGCCTCATCGACTTCGGAGGTCTGCTTCTGGTGGGTGAGCTCGCCGTAATGCGGCCAGGATGCCACATCGAAGTACACGTTGCCTGTGGGCTTGCCGTCCGCATCCGTGACCACATAGCCGTGGCCGTTGTCGAGGATGCACTGAATCAGGTCGATCATGTCCGACATGTGGCCGGTGGCGCGAGGCTCCACGGTGGGCGGCAGTACGCCGAGCGTGTTGTACGCCTCGGTGAATTCGCGCTCGTAGTAATAGGCACGGGCCCACCAACGCTGGCCTGCGGCCGCAGCCTTATCGAGAATCTTGTCGTCGATATCGGTCACATTACGCACAAAAATGACTTTGTAGCCGAGTTTCAAAAACCAGCGGCGCACGATGTCGAACGCCACGGCGGCACGGATATGGCCAATATGCGGTGACGACTGCACGGTGGCGCCACACACATAAATGCCGACTTCGCTTGGCTTGAGCGGCACGAAATGGCTGACCTGGTGCGAGGCGGTGTCATACAGATTCAGGCCTTCTGCGGCCTTGGCGACATGCACCGGCGTCAGGCTTGAAGGCATGACGGAAATGTTGAAATCCTGCGGTTCTTGGCTGTTTCCCATAACACTCAAGCGTAAGGTCCGAACCAGACATGCTGAATCGTTACTCGAAGAGCTTGATGAACGCTTCCAAGGCTGGGCCCGAACGAGGTGGTAGACGGATGAGGAGCAGGACAACAGTCTCGCGAGAACACGTCTTTGACCGCTGCGGAAACTGCGAGATTCATGGATTTGCCCTGCTCGTTACGTAAACGGGGAACGCTCGTGCCATAATAGAAGTCATGGCCACACCACAAGTGCTCATTTTGCAACATGTCCCATGGGAACGCCCGGGACGCATATTGTCGAACCTCGAAGACATCGGTCTTGAGACGGTGACGATGAATATCGTCGACAAAAAGAAACCGGACTTGCCTGATTTCGGCGAACTGGCTGGCGTGGTAATCATGGGTGGGCCTATGGGCGCGCTCGATTACGACAAGTATCCAGGGCTGAAGGCGGAAGCCAAGTTGGCGCGTGCCGCCGTGGCTTCAGGCAAGCCGATTCTCGGTGTATGCCTGGGGCATCAGATTATCGCCACTGCGCTTGGTGCGCAGCTGCGCAAGGGCGATGCGCCGGAGATTGGGTTCGCGCCGATCAAGCGTGTGGACAAGCACGACTTCTTCTCCATGTGGGATAAGCAGCTGACGATACTGCACTGGCATAACGACGTGGTGGGTTTGCCCGAGGGAGGCCAGCTGCTGGCGCGTTCGTCTTCCACCAAGGTGCAGGCATTCCGACTGGGATCCGCGCTGGGCATGCAGTTCCATCTGGAAGTGTGCGGCTCGCTGCTGGACGAATGGCTGGATGAGCCGAGCATGGTCAAGGATCTCAAGGCCGCGGGTGGGTCCAAGTCCCAATTGCGCGAGCAGTTCGCCCAATACGATCAGCTACTGCAGCCGCTCACCGAGCAAGTGTTCTCCGGTTTTGCGGCCCGCTGCAACTCCTACGCTCAGACGCTGAGCAAATAACGTTGGCAGACCGCCTCTGGGCAAGCGTGGCGCTACATTGGTGAATCATGCCGACTTATGACATTGGACTGGAACACGTTTCGCTCGCTTTCGCTACCAAAACCATCTTCACTGATGTAACGCAGGGTGTTTTTGAAGGCGACCGCATCGGCATCGTCGGCAAGAACGGCGACGGCAAATCCACGTTGCTGCACCTCTTCCGCGGCACCCAGGAGCCGGATTCCGGCCGCGTGACGAAGCGTGGCGGACTCACGTTCGGCATGCTTGACCAGCGTGATCCGCTCGACGACAACGCCACCATCCGTCAGGCCGCGCTTGAAGGCCGCGCCGACTACGAATGGGCGTCCGACAACACCTCCCGCGAGATCGTCGAGGCGTTGCTCGGCGACATGAGTCTGGATGCCAAGGTCGGCTCCCTGTCCGGCGGCCAGCGCCGCCGCGCCGATCTGGCCCGACTGTTGCTCAAGGACTGGGACATCCTCGCGCTCGACGAGCCCACCAACCACCTTGACGTGGTCACCATCCACTGGCTCGCCGAACACCTGAAGAACCGCTGGTCGAAAGGCCAGGGTGCTTTGCTGCTCGTCACCCACGACCGCTGGTTCCTTGACGAGGTCTGCGAATCGATGTGGGAAGTCCACGATGGACTGATCGAACCGTTTGAAGGCGGGTATTCGGCATACATGCTGCAGCGCGTTGAACGCGACCGCCAAGCGGATGTGCGTGAAACGAAGCGCCGCAATCTGGCCCGCAAGGAGCTCGCATGGCTTTCGCGCGGCGCCCGAGCCCGCTCCACCAAGCAGAAATTCCATGTCAAGGCCGCGCGTGAGCTTATCGCCGACGTGCCGCCGATGCGTAATACGCTCGAATTGAAACAGATGGCTACCTCGCGCCTCGGCAAGCAGGTGGTCGATTTGGTCGACGTGACGCAGATTTTCGAAAAACCGCAGGGCATGGCCGATATCGACCCGGATGTGGCGGCGCTCTCCGCGCCCGCTTCCCGCGTGGATGTGGTCAACGCCATGTACGCCGAGCCGCAGCTGCACGGTTCCGTTGAGGTGGCGGTCACCGATATGACTGACTCGCGCCTGGTGGACGCCGGCGTGCCGGAAGCCGTCGAGGCCGCTGAGGAAGCGCGTAAGAAGGCCGAGGCCGAGAGCGGCAATCTGCAGCTTGCTGACGATCGCGAGGTTCGTCGCATGAACACGGGTGGTGAAACCATCGGCGGTGACACTGCTGCAACGGATTCGGATGATGACACTGCTGCAGCCGGTGCCACCTCGGCTGCACGCAAGGTGACGGTTTCCGGCCGCGAGATTTTGGATGATGTGACTTGGCTGATTGGCCCGGGCGACCGCTTCGGCATCGTCGGTGCGAATGGTGCCGGCAAGTCCACGCTGCTTAAGTTGATTGATGGCACGCTCACCCCGACCACAGGCCATGTGAACATTGGCAAGACGGTGAAGTTCGCGGTGCTCTCGCAGCGCCTCGATGAGCTGGAGAAGCTCGGCAAGTACAAGATTAAGGAAGTACTTTCCCGCTATAAGCCGAGCTACATTGTGGATGGCAAGGAAGTGACGCCGGGACAGTTGATGGAGCGTCTCGGCTTTGAATCCGCCCAGTTGATGACGCCGATTCGCGACCTCTCCGGTGGTCAGAAGCGCCGCATGCAACTGCTGCTGATTCTGCTTGACGAGCCAAATGTGCTCATCATGGACGAGCCCGGCAACGATCTGGACACTGATATGCTCGCCGTGATGGAAGACCTGCTCGATACTTGGCCGGGCACCCTGATTGTGGTCTCCCACGACCGTTATCTGCTCGAACGCGTCACCGATCAGCAGTTCGCGCTGATTGGCGGCAAAGTACGTCACTTGCCCGGCGGCGTGCAGGACTACCTCGATATGGTTGAGGACATCAAGAACGGCAAGGGTTTGCCGGAGGATAAGGCTGGTTTTGCGGGTACTGGTGGATCGTCGGGCAAGCGTGGGGCGCAGAATAAGGCGGCTGCTACTGGTTCTGCCGGGTTTCTCCCTCAGTCGACTTCGTCGGCAACTCCTTCCTCAGAGGGAGCTCAGGATGTTGAGCCGAAATTGAGCGGTAAGGCATTCCATGAAGCGTCTCGGCGCGTGAATGCCATCGAGCGCAAGCTTGCCAAACTGGAAGAGCAGAAGACCGAACTTGAGGCACAGATGGCCGCCCATGACCCGAGCGACTACGAGGGTCTCAACAAGCTCAACGAACAGCTCACCGCCGTCAACACCGAAAGCGATGATCTCGAAGCCGAATGGCTCGAACTCTCCGAACAATTGGAGTAGCGGGAGAAACCGTAACGTTCACAAGGCCTCGACAGTTTGCCGGGGCCTCCCGTCTATGCGTACTCCCACGGATTAATCAGTTCCACGCCAGTGCCTTCGAAGTCCTTGATATTGCGCGTGGCTATGGCCGCATCCCAGGAACAGGCAATTGCCGCAATCATGGCGTCTTGAATGCTGGTAGGTTTGCCCCTGTGTTCGCGTTCGACAAGGATAGGGGCATAATCCGCAGCTACCTGAGTGTCAAATGCGAACGTTCTGTCCTCTAATGTCATAAGCGCCAGCTTGACAGTCGTATCTGTGTACTTTCGTCGTTTGCCTTCAGGCATGCGACATATTCCGGCCAACAACTCGGCGACGGTGATGGCGGTGATTGCCAAATTGCTTGTATCTTGGTTCCTCAGCCAATTGGCAACGTGTTCGTCTGGCTGTTTCTTGATGATTTCGCTGATGACGTTGGTGTCCAGAATAATCATGGCCGATTCCTATTCAAAAGATACTGACGGTCGGGAATCGGCGGAATCTCGCTCGGATAGTGGGAATTCCCCCTTGTCGAGTCCCTCAAAATCCATGTTCTTCATGAATTCGCGGATCTCGTCATAGAAATTGGTCTTTCGTGTGATTTCATGCGCCACCGTGCCAGCCAGCCATTCTTCAAGAATGGATCGCACCTGAGATTCCATGGAGCGGTTGTTTTTCTCAGCCACTTCTTTGAGCTGTTGAATCTGCTCATCTGGTATTTTTCGGATGGTCAATGTTGCCATGATGCACCTCCTTGTTGCTGTCATAATGCTAGCATAAGGTGCTATCATTTTGCTTGCAGTACGGGTGACGAGGCATGCGTGCATGAAAAGGGCGGATATGCATCATGCACATCCGCCCTTTGAGCTTGGGCTGGGTCTCCCCGCAGTCGCCGAATCAGCGCCCGGTAACCTCGGAGCCGACGACATTTTCGCTCAGGGCGCGCGGGCCGCGGGTCACGGCTACGGCACCGGAGCGCACCAGCTCAATCACACCGTAATGCTCCAAAAGCCCCAGTAGCGCATTGATCTTGCCTTCGGCGCCAGTGGCCTCAATGGTCAGGGACTCGGGGTGCACGTCCACCACGCGCACGCGGAACAGGCGCACGATCTCCAGCACGTCGGAACGGTTGGATTCGTCGGCGGCCACCTTGATGAGCACCAGTTCGCGTTCCACGGTGGAGTTCGGGTCGAGCTCCACGATCTTGAGCACATGCAGCAGCTTGTTGAGCTGCTTGATGATCTGCTCCAGTGGCACGGCCTCCACGTCGGCGGTCACCGTGACGCGTGAGATGTCCGGACGCTCGGTGGGGGAGACGGACAGCGAGTTGATGTTGAACGCACGACGGGCGAACAGGCCGGCGATACGCGCCAGCACGCC
>JAIJEI010000218.1 GCA_022739095.1 Bifidobacterium sp. | reverse complement strand
GGCGTGGTGAAATACAACTCCACCGCACGCTCTCGTTCCTCAAGACCGGACATACGAAAATCTTTCCGTTCGGTCTCCAAGAAAACGTCCGCAGCCCCTATTCCGAAAGCATAAAAGAGTTGTTATCTTCGTGTGAAGGTATCGTTGAGGTACAAACTTTTGAAAACCTTGTCCGTATCGGCTTGCCGGTCGGTCGGAACGGGCTGAGAAGGTTTGCAAATCCGCAAAGAAGGTTTCCGCCGTGCTACTTGTCCTACGTTAGAAGTGGCTAGGCTAGGGGCGGGTCGAAGCGACCTTGTGTCGAGCGCCTCCTAGGGTCCGATGGGAATGGGATCATCCGTGCGGAGGGACGGTAAACAAAGCCTTCGATGGCGCGGTAATTCCGGGAGCAAGACCCATCGTGCTCCCGGTTTTTATACATATGGCAAGGGGTTGCGTTGGCGGATGGCGGCAGGTGGAAGACAATCCGCGCGCAAGCAGTTGCATATGCGCAGCGTTTATCCCAGAAGAGAATGGTGTTGCGCTGCTCAAACAATGTTGTCATCGAAATCAACTAGGACGCAGATAATTTTCTGCACCTTCTAGGGGTGGATTGTCTGCTGCCACGAAGCGTATATCAAGACAAGAATAATCGACGGAAATCGGTTTCTAGGCTTTTCGTTGAGTTATCTCAAAGTACTTTGAGTGATGAGACGTTACTTTCGGGTATGCGCTGTCTTCATGACGAGGCGACCATTGACAAGAAAATCGCGGTCATGAATTTCATGCTACAAGCCGAGTCCGCTTGATTAACATCGGTGCTAAAATGCGCGGAAAATGATTCAGTTTATTCGTTTTTCATAGGCGATGGCAATCATTGCGTTGGAATCACGTTGCATAAAGTGCAAAATCCGATCGATCCAGATGGAAAGGTCTATTTTCCGAGATCTTTTCAGTATTATGCCCGCGGAATTGAGTCCATGAAGGATTTTGCAGACAAACTTGACGTGTCGAGCATAACTTTGGTGCCTGTCCCATCGCCGGTTGATACAAAACCTGTCCGTCACAGAAAGCGAAAGAAGTAGCTGCAAAATCTGCGGTAGTTTGTTTGTTCCTCTTATTATCGGGGAATGATGGGCAGGCGTGTCAAAACGTTTGACAAATCGGAGTTACTGTTTTACGATTAGTGAAACGTTTCGACGAAACGATTCGATAAATTTGTCGAACAGGGTCCGTAGGAGAGATTCCGGGAGACTTGGCGGATGGTTTCGTTGGATGATGAGTGAGGATTGCGGCACGCGCAATGTGTGGCGCAAGCGATTTGGAGAGCCGAAGGAGGCGGAAGATGGCGGGCATCAAAGATGTAGCCCAGGAGGCGGGAGTGTCGGTTAGCACCGTTTCGTACGTGCTTTCCGGCAAGCGTTCCATCTCCGCCAAAACCACCGATAAGGTGATGGCCGCCGTTGGACGACTTGGATATACTCCGGATGCCAGCGCCCGTAAAATGCGTGGTATGCGCAATCATATTTTTGCGCTCAGCGCGCCGATTCGCGGTGATATCAATCAGGCCAAATACAACGCTTACTTTCTGCAGACCGCATGGCAGGCAAAGAACCGTGGCTACGATGTGCTGTTGCTTACCGGCGAGGACGCGGTGGCCGACATTCGGCGCGTGACGCAAAGCAACTTGGTTGATGGCGTGGTGCTGCTCGACATTGAGGAACATGACGAGCGTACCGCCCAGGCTGGCTCATATTCCAAACCCTGTGTGGCCATCGGTTACCCTGCAGAGCATGAAGGCTGTGCCTGTGTCGATATCGATTTTGCCACGGCTGGTCGTATGGCTGTGGATTGCCTGTATTCCAAGGGGCATCGGAGTGCTATGTTTTTGCGTGACAATGAGACCGATTACGATCGCGGTTCGGGCTATGTGCTGCTGTTCCGCAAGGCTTTGCTGGAACGTGCCGAAGAGTTGGGCATGACGATTCATGAATCCTCCAAGCATCGTGACGATCGCTTTGATGCCGTGGAATTCGTGCGTGAGCTTTGTTCTTTGGATGAGCGCCCCACGGCGATTGTCAACCAGGCGAACGCCAATGTGCTGAAGTTGGTATTGCAGCAATTACAGGCTTCGGGATTGCGGGTGCCAGATGATATTTCGGTATTGTCGTGCGGCACGTATTTCGAGGGAGAGCTGATGCCGCAGCCGATTACCGAGATGCCGGTCATGCCGCAGGAATTATGTTCTAAGGCTGTGGATCTGCTGGTCGACGCCATCGATGAGCGTCGCGACATCAAGGGATTGGTGGAGCTGTCCGCTCCGGTCATGCATAGTCGAGGTTCCGTTACCAAAGTTGGTGACGTGTGAAAAGAAAACTGTAGGAGTATGTCCGTGAAAGGCGGACGGATTTCCGTATCCATAATCGAAACGATTCGAAAGTAAGTGAAGGCGTTGTAGCCGAAGCGAAGATGGTGATTGCCGAATTGAAAAGCGCTAATCCGCGGCCATCGTCGAAACGTTTCGAAAAAAGGAGGCGACACATATCAATCTTCATAACTGAAAAACAACTTGAGACATAACTCAACAACACAACCACCAATAACAAAGGAGAAACCATGAAGATCACACGAGGCATCGCACTTGCGGCCGCGGTGGCAATGTCGCTGACCACGCTCGCTGCATGCGGCAGCGACACCGCGCAAGATGAGGAAACGCCAGACAGCCTGTCGT
>JAIJEI010000027.1 GCA_022739095.1 Bifidobacterium sp. | reverse complement strand
GCTGGTTGATTATGACTATCGCCGCCGCCGTCATGGTCGCGGTGACTCCCGGCATGACCCCGGTGGGGGAGCCTCCGATTCTCGGCATCGCCGCGTTCGCTTTGTTCATGGCGCTGATTAATGCGTCAATCAAGCCGATTGTGCATCTGATCGCACTGCCGTTTGCGATTCTGTCTCTCGGGCTGGTCACCTTGATTATCAATTGGCTGTTCATGCGACTCGCTAGCTGGCTGGCGGTCAGTCTGTTCGGCGTGGGCGTCTTCGTACACGGTTTCTGGTGGTCGGTACTGGGGTCCTTGGTTCTGACCATTGTTGCGGGAATCGTCGGGTCCATCTTGGATCGGTGACGGTGCTCGCTGGGCGAATATGAGTAATGGCGGTTGGAATCGGATTGGTTCCAACCGCCATTACTCATATCGAGCTACGGAATCGAGCAGAGCGAACACTACTCGCGCACCAAGCGGATATGCTCCACATCGTCGCGCCGGGAGCGGCGGAACAGCACGAAACGATTGCCGATGGACTGCACCACTTCGGCGTTCAGCTGTTCGGCAAGCTCGGCGGCGGCCTCCTTGGCGGTCAGGCCAGAACCGTCCTGCACGGCGCACTTGATGAGCTCGTGCTTTTCAATGGTCTCATCGGCCTGATTGACGGCCGACTCGGTCAAATCGTTCTTGCCCACATAGAACAGGGGCTTCAGCGAGTTCGCCATCGCGCGCAGCTGCTTGATTTGCTTCTTGGTCAATGCCATGGGAATTTCCTTACATCTTTCGTATAACCACACCAGCATAGCAACCGGTGCTGTCTGCGCTGTTTGCCGCCCTACAGCGCGATGATGGCCGCGATGTAGACGATGACGGCAGCGGCGAATACGAGATCTCGCGCAGCGCTGGTCAGGGCACGCCAATGGGTGCGGCGGATGCCCTCCTCGTAGCAGCGGGCGTCAAGTGCGAGGCTCAGGTTGTCCGCGTGACGCAACGTGCCGGCGAAAATCGGCACGATAATCGCGCTCATCGCCTTGATGCGCTGGGCCAGCGAACCGGTTTCGATGGAGCCGCCACGCGCGGATTGGGCGTCGACGATGGCGCGGGTTTCGTCGGTCAGGGTCGGGATGAATCGCAATGCCAGGCTCATGACCAGCGCGATTTCCTGGGCATGGATACCAAGGTGATTCAGCGGGCTGATTAAGGTGGCGAAGGCGTCGGTCATGGCGGTGGGCGTGGTGGTGGTGAGGAACACCGCGCCCAGAATGATTACCAATGCGAAACGGCAGGCGTACAGCACGGCTATGGTCACGCCCTGATCGGTGATGCTTAGCGGGCCAAGCGCCACCACCGGCGTGCCGGTGCGTACCACAAACAGATTGACCACGCCCATCAGCACCAGCAGGACCAGAATCGGATGAATGGATTCAAGCACCCGTAACGGGTTCAGGCGTGCCGCCGCGATAACGGCTAGGGTGATGGCGATGCCCAGCGCGAGCTGGGTTGGCGTGTTCACCGCGAACATCGTGAACATGGCGGCCAGGAAACCCACCATCTTCACGCGCGGGTCAAGTCGGTGTATCACTGAGTGCGCAGGGCCGTTGGAGGATACGGCCGGCTCGGTGGCGGTGACGGTGGCAGTGACGGGACCACCGGATGCAGGGGCGACAATCGGCATACGGACCACGCGATCGGCGATTTGCTCGGCCTCCTCCCGGTCATGGGTGATGATGAGCACGGTCACGCCACGCGATTTGAGCGTGCGCAACAGCTCATGGATGCGTTCCTTGGCTTGGGCGTCCAGACTCGCGGTCGGCTCGTCCATGATGAGCACGTCAGGATTGCAGGCCAGCACGCCGGCAATGGCCGCCAATCGTTGTTGCCCGCCGGACAGGTCGAAGGGGGAGCGGTCGGCAAGATGCCCGATATGCAGCAGTTCCAGTGATTCGCGCATGCGGTCGGCTACCTCGGTCTCGGCAAGTCCTTGGTTGCGTGGGCCGTACGCCACATCTTCGGCTACCGTGTCAGCGAACAACTGGTGCTCCGGATGCTGCATCACGTAACCCACATGCCGGCGCAATTGCGCCAATTGCTTGCGATTCGCCGACTTCGGACGCGCGTTGCGACCGCGCTTGCCAGTCGAGGCCACCGGAACACCGGCCACCTCGATGCTGCCGGCGGTCGGCGTGGCCAGTGCGCACAACATGCGCACCAGCGTCGACTTGCCCGAACCATTCACGCCCATCAGCGCCACGGTTTCACCGCGCGCGATGGTGAACGACAGGTCATCGATAACCGCCCGTTTGGCCGAAGGATAGCGATAGGTCAGATGCGAGACGCGAATGATGGGGTTCGTCATATCACCGATGCCATCGGAGAGCAGCGGCAGTTCGGAGCCGTCTCCGTGCCCCCGCTGGCGGGGGCTGTCGTTCGTAGGACGACTGGGGGTGGTTCCTGCTCCAAGACCACCTCCAGTCTCGCTGTGGGAGACAGCCCTCGCCAGAGAGCGCCAACCATCGACGGCCACATCGATACCAACGATTCGTCCGGCCTCCATGTGCACGATGCGATCGGCATGAGCGGTCTCATCCGGATGATGCGTGACATGCACAATAGTGGTGCCGCGTGCCTGCAAATCATCCAAAATGCGTATAACTTCGGCGCGTGCGGATTCGTCCAGCATGGCGGTCGGCTCATCCAATACCAGCATTGACGGGTTCATGGCCAGCATGCCGGCGATGGCGGCGCGTTGCTGTTGCCCGCCGCTCATACGGGTCGGGTCGGACTGGCGTAAGTTCGCCAACCCCACGGCCTGCAATGAATCAACGATACGCTCGTCGATGAGCTCGCGCTCCAGCCCGAGATTCTCCGGGCCAAAGGCCACGTCATCCTCCAACACGGTGGTGACCAGCTGATCCTCGGGATTCTGGAACACCATACCGATGCCGCGGCGGGCAGCACGATAGGCATCGGCATTCGGGCCGGCTGCGTACACACGTTGCCCCAGCAGCGTCACTTCACCACCGTCCGGTGCGGTCAATCCCGCAATCAGACGGGCCAACGTGGACTTGCCCGATCCATTCGGACCGACCAAGCACAGGCGCTCGCCGGCCTGGACCGTCAGCGAGACGCCATCCAAAGCCCATGAGGCGCCGCGGTCATAGCTGAAACGGATGTCCTTGAGTACAGCGGCGGGGATGGCAGGTTCGGCGGAATCGTGGGGCCCGGCGGAAGCGTGGAACTCGTCGGCGTCGAAGGAATGGGGTGCAACGGTCATGAAACAGCAATCCGTAACTGATAGGCGAAAACGCAGAATCCCGGCACGGGCCGGGGTTCTGCGTTCTGGTTCTTTGAGTGGTCGTTAGTCGTGGCGGGTAGTGGCCCGTCTCAGACTGTCACTGCTGCTTGGACAGCAGGTTGGAAATCGGCTTGTAGATCAGGAAGGTGATCACGGCGTGAATCGCCATCTTCGCCACGTTGAACGGCAGCAGGATCGGCAGAATCATCGCGGCCACAGCCTGGTAGGTCATGTGCGCGTAAATCGGCGTGACGATGAGGTTGCCCACCAGCGCCACCACGATGGCCAGCACCGCACCCACCAGAATGCCGATGGCGGCACCCTTGCGCGTACGGATCTTACGGTAGATGAACGCGGCCGGCACAGACAGGAACAGCGCCACCAGCACAGCCATCAGCGAACCCCACGGATCGGCGAACATGTGCGGCACAAAGCCGAGCACAGACACGATTGCGGCGGCGGCCGGGCCATACGCAAAGCCGGCGATCAGGCAGACGATGCCGGACGGGTCGTACTTCAGCCAAGTGACCGGCGTAATCGGGAATTCAATGAAGCTGGTGACCATCGCCAGTGCCACGAACAGCGCATACATGGCGATACGGCGCGTGGACCAGCGGCCGGAATCGGCCACACCAGTGGTGTGCGAGCCGAGTTTGGCGCTGGCGCTGGTGGTGGACGCGCTGGCCGAACCCTCGGCCTCGGGTGCCACAGAACGAACAACTTGCATGCGGATACGCGAAGATACACTCATAATGAGCCCTCGTTTCTTCCATCCGGACTATACCGTTGGCTCCGGAATCTCACCGGATCAGCCGCTTGCGCGGGTCGCGGGCTTCCTACCATCCCCGTTATGAAACCCGGGGTGCAGGTTACCGCCAGTAAGGAATTGCACCTTCCCTGAAACTGACAGGTTTATTCATACGCCATGCGCCGGACGTACGCAACCCGCGTTTCACTGTGCAGAAATTCGTCTTGTGCCGGTCAAGTGCAACAATGGGAGCCATGGCTGAAGTGAAGAAACCCAACAACACCATCGACAAGCTTGCCCTGATCGTCACCACCTACAAACGTCAGCAGCTGCTCGAGGTACTGTTCGATTCGATTCTGGCGCTTGAGCAGGCACCGTGGCGCATTGTCATCGTGGACAATGAGCAGTCCGATCAGACGGCGGACATGGTCGCTGCGTTTGCCGGCAAGGTGACCGGCCAGTGGGGCACCACCGTGGCCGACCAGTCCGGCAACGAAGAGCGCGTGGTCTATGCGCCGCAGACCGAGAACC
Organism: Bifidobacterium sp.; assembly: GCA_022739095.1. Classification (GTDB taxonomy): domain Bacteria; phylum Actinomycetota; class Actinomycetes; order Actinomycetales; family Bifidobacteriaceae; genus Bifidobacterium. The sequence goes on along the minus strand of JAIJEI010000027.1, from coordinate 10,913 downwards.
TGGGTGGCGCGGGCGGTTTCTCCGCCGGCGTGGCCAAGGCGTATGAGCTGGGCGCCGCATGGTTCTGGGTGATGGATGACGATGTGGCCGTGCTGCCGGATGCCATTGCCAAGCTGTCCAAGTGGACCGACAAGCACGAGGTGATTCAGGGCTCCCGATTCGACTACGATGGCGGCCCGTTCTACTGGCAGTACGACTTCATTGTGCCGCTGGGCATCCCGAACCCGATCGCGCCCGCCGCATTCGGTCCGGCCGGATACCGAGTGATGGACACGCTGTGCTTCGAAGGTGGCCTATTCAACCGCCGTGTGGTCACGGAAATCGGTCTGCCGGACCCGCGCTTCTTCATCTACTGGGACGACACGATGTATGGCTACCGCGCCAGCAAGGTCACCAACCCGATCGTGGTGCCCGACGTGATTTTGCGCCGTACGCGCGAAATCGGCAATTGGGATATCGCCGGCGTGCGCCAGCTCAACTCCACGTCCGACATGAACCGGTACCACATCATGCGCAACCGCGGCTATATGGCCCGGTACTTCATGACTTACGGCGACTTCCGTCCGCTGGTGTTTGGACTGGGCACCATGCTCACCGCCGCCAAGGAAGTCATTCGCTTGGTGATGGTGGATCGCGAACACCTCAAGACCGGTTTGGTGCAGATTGCCAAGGGCTGGTGGGATTCGCGCAAGCTGATGCACGACCCCACCTGGAAGCCCATGCCGTCGCTGAAGTAGCCGTAGTGGTGGCTCCCCTCATGGAGGGGAGCTGGCGCTGAAAGCGACTGAGGGGAGTCCCGGAAGTATATCTCCGAAAGGCTCCCCTCAGTCTCGCTACACATCAATAAGTTGGGTATGTTCTGCCATACTTCCCATTATCGCGCGCGACACAGAGTCAGGCCGCCATAGACGCCGAGTTTTCCTGGTATCGAAATCGCACGCATTGCCCATTGGCGGGCTTGAAAAAACGATACGAATGGGTGCGTAGTGACCGGCGGCGATGCACGCGTTTGTACGATTGGTGTGTAATGGTTTCGTGTCGAGCGTAATTCGCGTTAGACTGGGCGCAACCCTACGAACTGATGAAAACGTATGGAAAGGAAGGTCAACGATGATTGAAACTGCACAGGCTTTTGGTGTTGACATTGGCGGTTCCGGCATCAAGGCCGCACCTGTCGATCTGACCAAGGGCGATTTCGCCGAGCCACGATTGAAGATTCTCACTCCCGAGGTCTCCACGCCTCAGGCCGTGGCCAAAATCGTCAAGCAGCAGCTCGACCACTTCGAAGTGCCTGAATCCGCACCCGTTGGCATCGCCTTCCCCGCGCCGATCAAGCCCGGCCAGAAGCTCGACTTCATGGCTAACCTCGACCAGTCTTGGATTGGCGTGGACGTTACTGAAGTGTTCTCCGAAGCCTGCGGCCGCCCGGTCGTCGTGGTGAACGACGCCGACGCTGCCGGCTTGGCCGAAGTCCAGTTCGGTGCCGCCAAGGGCCAGGATGGTCTGGTCATCGCCACCACACTGGGCACCGGCATCGGCACCGCCTTGATTTACAACGGCGTGCTCATCCCGAACACAGAACTTGGACACATCATCCTGAGCGCCAAGCATCTGGACGCCGAGAAGTATGCCTCCTCCGCGATTCGCGAGAACGAGGAACTGGGCTACAAGAAGTGGGCCAAGCGTCTGACCAAGTACTACGGCCTTATGGAGAAGTACTTCAACCCGGACCTGTTCACCGTCGGCGGCGGCGTGAGCCGTCAGAGCGAAAAGTTCCTACCGTACGTGGATATCAAGACCCCGATTGTGCCCGCCAAGCTGCGTAATCAGGCCGGCATCGTCGGTGCCGCCTACTACGCCAGCACCAAGCAGCAGTGAGCTGAGTTATTTCTGCTGACGCAGGAGCCGTATTGACCATATGTAAGGCCGTCCAAGTATTTCGGGCGGCCTTTTTTATGAGTAATTCGTTCATTAGGTCGATTATGTGTTCATTAGGTCACTCCCATTCCAAACCTGAATTGCAATGGGCTCGGAATGGCGGCGTTTCAAGCATCAACAATTGTGAGGCTCGACTAGCAGTGACCTAATGAGCGCGAAAATGACCTAATGAATGTGCTAGGCCGTTATTCGATGTGGATTGAAGTCATAGTATGTCTGGCGACTCCGCTGCCGTGCCGCACGATTGTCGTAGTGCTGGATGCTGGTGGATATGAGGCCTCGATATGCCTGGCTCGGCAGGGGTGGTTTTATCGTGGAAGGTTATGAGCGTGCATTTCTCTTCTCGTGTGGACATTTCCGAGCCGAATCCGATTGCGGCGGCTGAGGCGGTGGCCAAGGTGGATGGCGTTTCGCTGGACAAACTCAACGATTCCAATCCGGCCCGCCACGGGCTGGCACCCGAATTGGTGCCGAGCGTGTATACGGCGGACCCGCGTGGGCCGCGTTCGGCACGAGAAGCATTGGCTGAGTTCCTTAGAGAGTTTAGTGGCGGCGCAGACCACCCCCAGTCGGCTTCGCCGACAACCCCCGCCGGCATGGACGAGCTCGGAGACATGAACAAGGCCCCCTCCATTCATGCAGCCACTACTGGTAGCGAAGTCACGGAACCGGATAGGTTGTATTTGTTGAGCTCCACGTCTGAGGCGTATTCGTGGCTGATTAAATTGCTGTGCGATGCCGGCGACGCGGTGCTGGCACCCAAACCCGGCTATCCGCTGATCGAGTCGATTGCATGGCTTGAATGCGTCGACACGGTCGAATACCAGTTGCAATTCGACGGCTCCTGGTTCATCGACATCGCCGAACTCGAGCGGCTGCTCAGCGAGCCCGGTGGCGAACGCATCAGAGCATTGGTACTCATCAACCCGAACAATCCGACCGGTTCGTACGTAAAACCAACCGAGCGTGCACGTATCGTGACATTGTGCCGTGAGCATGGCATCGCCCTTATCGCCGATGAAGTGTTCTTCGATTACTCTCTCGAACCTTTCCCCGGCAACGCACGGCTTGCGGGGGAGCGCGGCGTGCTCACCTTCGCCCTAGACGGATTCTCCAAAATGCTGGCCGCGCCGCACGCCAAAGTCGGGTGGATTCAGGTGTCCGGACCTGACGAGGATGTTGCCGAGGCCCAGCGTCGACTGGACGTCATCGCCGATGATTATCTGCCGATGAGTGACATCATTGCCGAACGGATTCCCGCATTATTGAACGCTGCGCCCGAACAGACCAGACGGGTGGGGGAGCGTGTGCGCAATAACCTGGCCAAGTTGCACAAGTTGCTTGACGCCGATCCCAACGGGCTGGTCAGCGTGCTGCGGGCCGAGGGCGGCTGGAACGTGTTGCTACGAGTGCCTTCAGTCATCGATGAGAACGAACTGGTGCTGCGACTGATTGACGAGCACCAACTCACCGGACAGCCCGGCTACTTCTTCGACATGACTTCCAATGGATACCTGGCCGTATCCCTGCTGCCCGAACCGGACGAATTCGAGCGTGGCATCCGCGCCGTGCTTAGTACCGTCGCCGCTTTGCTGCGATAGGCCGGTGTTTGCCGGCACCACACCTGTACTCCACGTACAATAGCGGCATGGGATTCTTGTTTAGACCGAAAGAACTGCCGCGCCCGGCATCGCTGACGTTCACTTTGGAACAGGCCGGGCATACGTATGATGATGGGCACGTGGGACTTGCTCCCACGGACATCACCATCAGCGAGCGGAGGGTGGCCGTGATCGGACTGAACGGCGCAGGCAAATCCACATTGCTGGGTCTGCTGGACGGTTCGTTGAAGGCCAACGCCGGCACGGTGACCATTGCGGGCGGTGAGGAACGTCTTGACCCGGCTGTGAAGAAGGACGCGAAGCGTATCGATAATCTGGTCGGCAAAGTCCGCCGCGAGGAGATTCCGAACAGTTTCTACCAAGCGGCGAATATTTCCGAGGCTGTTTCCGAAGCGTTGAAAAAGCACAAGGTGCCCGAGTCAGAACGTCATGCGCGCATTGGCAATCTGTTCGCGCATTTTGATTTGGCGCAGGTCTCCAAGGCCAAGGCCAGCGAACTGGATTCCGAGAAACGGCACCTGCTGGCTATTGCGGCCGCGCTGAGCTTTGAGCCGAGTGCGATTGTGGCGGATGAGCCGAGCAAGGGATTGGATGAGATTGGCACCGCGCATGTGGCCAAGGCGTTGTTCAGCTACAACAAGCAGGTGATTTTCGCCACGCATGACACGGATATGATCCGCCGGCCCGAATACGCCATCGACCGCGTACTGGTACTGGACGAGCACGCGGTCGTGTTTGACGGAGCGCCGGCTGAGGCTGTGGCGTTTTATGAGGATCTGATTCGCCGCAAGTATGAGGCTGCGAAGCGGGAATAGATAGGTGGATTCGTCGGGGGGCGGCCTGTTCGAGCCGTACTTCCTCCTCGCCGAGCAGTTTCGGGCCGGCCTGCTCGATGGTGCGCGTGGTGGCGTTGCCATCGGTGTCGGTGATGGTCAGGGTAATGGTGTTCTTGACCTTCTCGATTTGGGCGTTGAGCCGCTCCACGCGGTGTTCCTTGATAGAGGCGCTGACGTCGTCCTGTGAGAACAAGCACAGACCAATGGCGATGGCGGCGGTGGCGGCTGCTGCGGATATTTTGAAGACGCGACTGCGGACGGCAGCGGACACGGGGAAATCCTCACGACAGTATGGGTAAAGGATTGGTGAATTACGTCACATACATTATGCCGCAGGTCTTGGAAAACACCGGCCGGAATGCTGGGAGAATACTGAAGCTTGGCGGGTCGCCGAGCGGTCCGGTCCTATAGCAGAGTGAACCAAGCCTGAACCTGATGCCAGAGCGTCGGATTGTTGGCGATCATCGAATCGTCGCGAGACTGTACGAAGCAGCTCAGTATGGCTATGCCCAGCGCCCACAATACGGCCAGCACCATGACCCAGCGCATCAGCCAACGCCACGGAGTGACGCGGGCGATGCCATCGCCCGAAGCGGCGTCGTTGGCCCCCGCCAATGATCGGCTCGGCTCGCGCCCATTGACAAGCCACAGCAGCCCCGGTATGGACGCCAGCGAGATCAGCCAGCCGAAATCGGCGGAATATCGCCATCCCAAACCGCCGACGTGGCTGTCGAACACAACTATCACCGCTGCCACGGCCAGGCAAGACATCAGCCATGGCCGCATGCCGTGCGTCTCCAATCTGCGCAGCAGGGGCAGCGCCAAAGCCATCAAGGTCAGTGGCGTGGCCGTGAAAATCGCGCCGACCATCACCTCGTAATAGCCCCATTGCGGCATCGGGGCGGGAGAACCCGCCAGCCACGGGAAACGATTCATGAAGCGCAGCGGCAGGAACAGGTAATACCAGATGTTGGCGGGCATATCCGCGGACGGGGTAGTGAGCCGGGTCATATCGGATATGGAGAACTGATAGGCATTGCCGAAATTGAACGGGGAATCGAACCGAACCATGTTCCATGCCATCAGAGGCGTCACGACGATGATGGCGGGGATGATTACCGCCAGCGGCGCCCGCAGCGCCTGCAACGGCTTGATACGGCGCGCGCGCAGACCGGTGACGAGTGCGCGAATCTGCGGCCAGAACAGGGGGAACGCAAGCAATGCGGTCAAGGTGAACGTCGGCCGGCACCCGAAATTCGCCGCGATGCACAAGGCACCCAAGGCCAGTCGTGGCAGGGAAAGCGGTTTGGCGTCGCCTGCCTGCCATCGATCGGACGGCCTCAGCGGACGGCGGGAAGTATCCGCGCCGAGCCATAGCCAAAGTCCCAGCGACGTCAACGTCAGCGATGCGGCGAACGGTATCTGATAGAAGTTCGTGCGATACAGCAAATACCCCACTTGTGAGCTCACCAACGATGAGACCACCACCAACGATGCGGCTGCAACTGAAGTCTTCGACATCACGCGATGGATGACGCGCAGCACCAGCATCGCAAAGAAGATGATGAACAGTAGAACGAGGAAATATTCGGCGGCGGATGTCGGCAGATTGTGTCCGGTCAGCAGACGATAGGGGACGAATAGCAGCACTGCGGGCAACACGCCAAAATAGGAATACCAGTGGCCGTCATAATACGCGTAATCCCAGTAGAGCGGACTGGCTCCATTGGCAAGCAACTGGGCGCGAGTGGCCACATCATAGGGGTGCTCGGTGGCGGCCAGTTGTTCGGGAACCGGCAAGTTGAGCCATGGCCGTCCGGCGATCAGCGCATCGGCCACATGCCCATACTGGTCGAAATCATAGGTGTAATCGCCGGAAACGTGGAAGACGAGCGGAGACGCGTACCACAGTTCATGGATGATGGATGCGCCGATAAGCAGCGTAGGGATTGCCATAAGCCCCACGAAAGCAAGGCGTTGCCGCGTGCTGGACGGGTCAAGCGTGATACGCCACAGGCGCGATCCCGGCCTCCAGACGGCAATCATCAGCAACACCAAGGCCATGGCGAGCACGCGCATCCAATTGATGACGAATGGTACGCGCACGTTGGCGCGGGCGTCGGTGACCGGTACGATCGCGCCGCGCTCTTCCTGAATCCAAATACGCACGATGCCGGCACCCGGCGCCTTGACATAGTGGCTGCGGATGGCGTCGGGATTCATCGACTGGGTCTGGCCGGTGATGCCATCGACATCCGCGCGCACATGAATGGTCGCCAGTGGTTTGAAGACTTCCTTATCGTCGTTCGCTTTGGATTCGACCTCGGCCTGCTCACGGGCCTTATCGATGACCTTGCTGCTCGCGGTATCGATGCGTAGGTAATCCGACGTGCCGTCCGCGGTCAGTTCAAGATAGGCCTTGGTCGGATCGGTGACGGTCAACATGCCGTCATTTCGGCGCGTGAGACCCGAACCCAGCGTGTTATGCGCGGCGTTCGTATCCGTACTCGCGCCGAGCGTACGCCAGAACGGCAGGTTGAACACGATGCACTCCATGGCTGCGATGGCGGCGACGGCAGCCAGTGCAGCAATCAGCAGGCGCACCAAACGCAGCCGGTGCCGGGTATCCGGACGGCTGGGCAGGTGCCGTTCATGATTCGACGGCATCGGACGGTCTGCGCGAGTGTGGTCTTTGGAATGCACGCATTTATTCTATAGGCTTTATTCGGGCTTGATGTCGGGCAAACAAGAGACAATGTGAATCATGCCAAAACGTACATCGGACCATGGGAAGCACAACCGCACGCCACTGTTGGGCGGGCTGAAGGATTCGATGAACGCGCTCGCGGCCGATCTGGGGCTGTCCAAGCCGAAGAAGCATGATACGAATCCGTTCGGCGATGCCTTGCAGGAGACCAGCGAGCGTAAAGGCGGCATCATCGACGAACTGACTCGCCATGCAGTGGCGCTGAGTCCTGTAATCAAGCGACGCACCTTCCCCGAATTGGAGAACGTGCCGGAAGGGCTGGTGCTTGGATGGGCGCAGCTGCCCTCCACCAGAGGCCGTGGCTTCTCGCTTGGCATTTTCCCCGACCGCGATCATTTTGCGCAGGTGGCGTTCGCCGATACGCATGGCCGAGTATTCGTGGGCACCGACCCCAACATGGATGTGCAGGATATGCAGGCGCGATTCATGTTCGGCAAGGAAAAGGAAGTGACATTGCCGGACGGTGAGCGTTTGGGCGAAAGCGACGAGCCGCGTTCACGTTCCGGTTTCTCCCGTGCAGGCCGTGGCCTGGGAAGTGCGCTGCATCATGGGCGTGGTTTGGGTCGTGGCCTTGGTCATGGTGCTGACGGTGTGAAGGCCATTACCGGTGGCGTGGTGGGACGCGACGACACCGGACGCATGACGTGGCTCGCCTCATGGCTCAAGGCCGGCAACCGGTACACGCTTGAGCAGATGCGTGCCAATCTGCCGCCTGCGATGCGTCATGATTTGGAATACCGCGATGCCATTACCATCGCGTTCTTCGCCACGTATATGTTGCCGCAGATCAATGGTCTGCTCATCGGATTCGGTTCCGGCAATATCTTCCGCCGTCTCAACCGTGAGGCGCCAATCGGTGCGATTCGCCGTTCGGTGCGTGACACTTTGGCGGCACGCGCTCACGGCATGCGGGCCTCCGGTCTGGAGGATCATTTCGCCGATCTGATGCGCGAAGCCGGCGCTCTCGACACCACGCCGGGGCTGGAAGCGGTGCATGGCGCCGAACCGTTGCACCTGTACACCTCGACGTATTCGAGCGGCTATTTCTTTACGTGGGATAAGTCCTTGGCGTTCGGGCAGGCGCTGAAATCCCTGAAGATCGAAGGCAACCTCAACCGATTCGCTGCGGTGAGCGCTTGGCTGGAGCGCAACGCTTCCTTGGGACGCAACCCTACGGAAGATACGGTGACCCGTGCCGAGGCCGCGCAAATCGACATGAAACTCATCGAAAACCCTGCGATTATGGCGCTTGACCCGTATGATGGCGAGCAGGAGCGTCGGGCCGTGCTGAGCCTGGTCGATATCGCCGCACGCACGGCCGGAAAGATTCGCAGTGAATTCCCCGATCCTCGAGATGTACTGACCCAGCAAAACGTGCCGGATTCGGGTGTGACGAATGCTGCGGGCGCTGAAAGTACTGAGAGTGCTGAGGGCGCTGCAGAACGGGCCGATAAGAGCGACACCACCACCCAAGCCGCTCAATCTTTGCATTCGTCGGAGAGAAGCGACGAATGGGTGTATCGTCAGACCCTCTCCTCGCTGTTGCGCCGGTTACGGTTGCCGTATCGGTTTGATGTGGAGTTCCGGTCGTGCTTGGATTCGGGTGAAGTGGCCATTGGCTTCACCACTGCCGGCACCCCGATGATGCCCGATAGCCGGTATGACACCACTCGCCGTACGTGGCGTGCGCTGAGCAGCGCCGAACGCGCGTCGATGAGCGCCGCCTATAACCTGCGTGTCGGCCTGATGATGGCCGCGCTGAGCTTCGGCACCAGTGAATCCGTGCGCCAGGTGTCGTTGCACATCGATTCCATCGGTCTTGAAGAAGCGATTGCCGAACAGGATTCCGCCATCGAGGCGATGATGAGCGAGGCTTTAAGTGCCTTCGAACATCTACGCAGTGGCGATTTGGGGCGTGTGGGCTCCAAAGCCGACCCCAAAGATGGTGATTTCCATGGCGACCCGACCCGCCCCATCACCCATGAGGAGACGTTCGGGCAGGCGGCGTCCGGTGACGAACGCGGTACGGCCGGGGGAGCAGGCAACGGTACCGGATCGTCTGCGGATGCTACGGATCAGGTCGTGGCTGAATCCGCTGACGCCGATGGCGCTGCGTCCATCGATTCGCAGTTCGAAGACCTGATGAAGGGCGTCGATATCGACGAAATGGCGTTCGGCATGCCGGACGCTACCGGCGAGGGCGGCGACCTGGACGGTATCGGCGGCGAGGGCATCGGCGCTGACGATGCTGATGGGGCCGCCGGCATGGACGATGATCCTATGAGCGTGCTGCGCCGCAATCCCACCGTGCGCAATATGGTCACCGTCACTTTTACCCGTGATGCCTTCCTCAAGCGACTGGACACCGATGGGCTTGACAATCCCGAGGAAACCTACCGCATGTTCGGTGCGGTGATGGACGTGGATGGCGAAGGCGGTCTGAAACCCGTCAGCGCCGATTTCGACTTGGCGGATAGCCGGTTCTCTCCCACCGGTTCCCAGGAGGAGCCTGAACTGGCCGACCGTCAATTCAGCCCGGCGACTGCTCGCGTGCTGGGCGCACAGAATAGTGCCGGACTGGCTATCCAACGAGTGGACCTGTTACAGCATCGCGTCAACGAATTCCACGATATTGCCAGGAACACGTCGCTTGGCTCCGTGGAAAAGGCCCAACGAGCCATGCAGGTCATCGAATCGATATGCGATCCCGAACTGACCGGCTTGGCCTCTCAGGTCACCAGTGCGTTGATCGACGGCAAGGACACACCGGACTTCACGTTCACGCTTGCCGACGATCTTGACAAGGAGCGTCTGCGCGCCCGAGACATGCTGTTCTCGGGCCAAGCCGATCAGGCCATCGAAGCGGCCGAAGCGGCCGTGGCCCATTTGGATCAGGTGTATGCGACAGGCCATGGCGTACCGCGATACTTCAACTCCTATGCCGAGCGCGTGGTCTACAACCGGCTGTTCGCCACATTGGACGAGCGTACGGTGCTTATCCCGGACAATCTGTTCTACGCACATATGGAACTGGCTGACGTGTTGAGTCAGATCAAGGGTGCCGAGGCGGCCATCCCGCACCTCAACCGTATGGTGGCGTACGCGCCCGCCTACCCGCTCTCACATCTGAAGCTCGCCATCCAACTGGCGCGCAATGAGGATTGGGATTCGGCACGCGCCGCCTGCCTGAATGCTCTGCGCGTGGCCTTGGACCGCGACGATGCCGCGTTCGCCTACTACCGGTTTGCCTACGCCGAATGGATGCTTGACCGGTTCGACACGGCCGCCGCGGCCTACATTATGAGCGATCACATCGCTCCCGGGGCCATTGGTTCGCTGGAAAGCGAACTGCAGGAACTGGTTTCCCGCGCGGACTCGCAGTGCATACCGGTGCCTGAATCGGTGGAGGCGGCCGCCCATGTGCTTGCCACGCATGATCTGCCGGTCTGGCCTCATATTGAAGTGGCCGACATCGTGCGTGACGCCGCTCGCGTATGCGTGGATGAGGGCATGTTCGTGCCGGCCCGCACGCTCTCGGTGGCCGTGGCCCGCATGAATGACGGCGAAGGCGATAACATCGACATCATCCAAGCCCAGTTCCTGCGCTCGCTATCCGCGTAGCCGCCTGAGAGGAGTTGACGGTATAGCCGACCGAGGGGAGCCGAGCCCGCTAGGATAGACAACCATGAGCACGAACGAACAACTGGCATGGGATTTCGACGATGGGGATGTGGCCGAGGTCCGGCCTGA
>JAIJEI010000026.1 GCA_022739095.1 Bifidobacterium sp. | reverse complement strand
TCGGAGAGACGCTGCGTTTGGGTGAGGATGCTCTCCAGATTGGCGGGAGTGGGCTCGGTGACGCCGTCGGCCATGTTCTCGACCATCGCCTGCAAAGCGGAAACGGGCGTACGCAGCTCATGGCTCACATTGGCGATCATGTCGCGGCGCATTTTATCGGCATGCTCGAGTTCGCCGGCCATCTCGTTGAACGAGCGAGCCAGCTGGCCGACCTCGTCATGACGATTCTGATCAATATCCACGCGGACCGTGTAATCGCCATCCGCCATGGCTTCAGCCACATCGCGCATCTGGCGTAGGGGAGCGGTGATGCCGCGAGAGAAGAAATAGGTGATGCCCAAGGCCACCACCAAAGTCAGCGGCATGGCAATCCAACCGGACCAGCCGAATTTTAGTAGGAACCAGCACATGGCAAACGCGATGGCCGTGGCGATAACGATCAGTGCGCTGAGTTCCAGCTTCAGAGAGGAGAACAAATCAACCGGCTTGACGCGAGGTTTCATCGCGTCAAGCCGGGGTTGCTGTTGTTTTTTGGATGCCATCACGCGGTCGGCGGCTCGAAAGCGTAGCCCACGCCGTGCACGGTGCGGATGGTGTCGGCGCCGAGCTTATGGCGCAGCGCCTTGACGTGGCTGTCGACGGTGCGGGTGCCGGATGCATCGACCCAGTCCCAGACTTCTTCGAGCAGCTTTTCGCGGGTGAGCACCGACTTCGGGCGGCGGGCCAGCGTGGCCAGCAGATCGAACTCGGTGGGGGTCAGATGCACCTGCTCACCGTTCACGGTGACGATACGCTGGGCCGGGTCGATGACCATCGAACCGAAGTCGAGCAGTTTCTCGTTCTCCGAATTCTTGGCGATGACCTTCGCACGCTCCACGCGACGCAACAGCGCCTTGCAGCGGGCGATGAGCTCGCGCATGGAGAACGGTTTGGTCATGTAATCATCGGCGCCCGCTCCCAGACCGATGACCTTGTCGGCCTCGTCGTCACGTGCGGTGAGAATCAACACCGGCACCGGACGTTCGGCGACGATGCGTTTGGTGGCCTCAAGACCATCCATGACCGGCAGCATGATGTCCATGATCACCAGATCGGGGCGTAGCTGGGACGCGGCCTGGACGGCGGAAGCGCCGTCCCCGGCCACGCGAGCGGTCCATCCTTCAGCGGTGATGCGCTGGGCGATGGCCGTGGCGAGCGTGGGCTCGTCCTCGACCACCAGCACCGTACGCGGTGTCGTATTCTGACGCGCTGTGGTATTGAGCATAAATAAACCGGTTACCTTTCAGCCTGTTGACCAGTTCAGTCTTCCGGCTTCAAGAATACAACTCCCAGAGCCGGAACGGTGATCTTCGCCGAGAACGGACGTGAATGATATTCGCCCTCGACCGCTTCGAAGGTGCCGTTGTGGATGTCGGAGCCGCCGTACTTGGCGTCATCGGTGGTGAACACTTCGGTCCACTTGCCGCCGGTGGGCAGCGCCACCTGGTAATCGGACCAAGCTTCACCGGAGAAGTTGGCCACCACGGCCAAGGTCTCGCCCTTGGTGCCGATGCGCAGGAAGCTCAGCGTGTTGTGGTCGGCATCGTCGCTGGTCAGCCACTGGAAGCCGGCCGGGTCGAAGTCCTGGCTCCACAGTGCCGGATGCGCCTTGTAGAAGGCGTTAAGGTCGGCGACCATGGTCTGGACCTGACGGTGCTCCTGCCAGTTCAGGCAATCCCAATCGATGGAGGCGTCGTGATCCCACTCGCCCCACTGGGCCAGCTCGTTGCCCATGAAGGAAAGCTTCTTGCCCGGGTGGGCCCACTGATAGGCGAACATCGAACGCACGCCGGCCAGCTTCTGCCAGCCATCGCCCGGCATCTTGCCGTACAGGGAGCCCTTGCCGTACACGACTTCGTCGTGGCTGATGGGCAATACGTAGTGTTCGGAGTAGGCGTACACCATGGAGAAAGTGATTTCGTTGTGGTGCCACTTACGGTTGATGGGCTCCTCGTGCAGATACTCGAGGGTGTCGTGCATCCAGCCCATATTCCACTTCATGCCGAAGCCGATGCCGCCGGCGGAGGTGGGGGCGGTGATGCCCGGCCATGCGGTGGACTCTTCGGCGATCATCATGACGCCGGGGTTGTTCTTGTACGCGGTGGCGGTGGCTTCCTTGAGGAAGTCGATGGCCTCCAGGTTTTCGCGTCCGCCGTAGATGTTCGGACGCCACTGGCCGGGTTCGCGGCTGTAGTCGAGGTAGAGCATGGAGCTGACGGCATCCACGCGCAGCGCATCGACATGCAGGTCCTCGAGCCAGAACAGGGCGTTGGCCACCAGGAAGTTGCGTACTTCTCGGCGTCCGAAGTTGAACACATAGGTGCCCCACTCGGGGTGTTCGCCGCGCAGTGGGTCCGGGTCCTCGTACAGCGGGGTGCCGTCGAAGCGGCCGAGCGCGAAGGCATCCTTCGGGAAGTGGGCGGGCACCCAGTCCATGATCACGCCGATGCCGGCCTGGTGGAACTGATCGACCAGGTAACGGAAGTCGTCGGGGGAACCGAGGCGGGAGTCCACCGCATAGTAGCCGGTGACCTGATAGCCCCAGGAGCCGGAGAACGGGTGCTGGGCCAGCGGCATGAACTCCACGTGGGTGAAGCCTTCCTGCTTGACGTAGTCCACGAGCTGCTTGGCCAAGTCGCGGTAGGTCAGTCCCTGCTTCCAGCTGCCGGCGTGCACCTCATAGATGGAGACCGGGCCATCATGCGGGTTGGTGGTGCGGCGGTGCTGCATCCAGGCGTCATCATCCCACTCGTAGGTGGATTCGGTGACGATGGAGGCGGTGTTCGGCGGAACCTCGTGCTGACGCTCCATCGGGTCAGCCTTCATCTCCCACGTGTAATTGGCGTTCAGGATCTGGAACTTGTAGGTCTCGCCCGCGCCGATGCCGGGGATGAAGATCTCCCACACGCCGGAGGAGCCGAGCTCGCGCATGGCGTGACGACGGCCATCCCAGGCGTTGAAGTTACCGACCACGCGCACGGCATGGGCGTTCGGGGCCCACACGGAGAACGCGGTGCCTACCACCTGCTCACCAGGCGTGCCGTCTGCGCCGCCCATCGGATCGTCATAGCGCAGCACGTGCGCGCCAAGCGCCTCCCAGAGCTTCTCGTGACGGCCCTCGCCGAACAGATAGGTGTCCATGTCGCCGACTGTGGGCATATAACGGTATGGGTCGTCCTCAATGAGCACTGCGCCGCTTTCCCACTCGGTCCTGACGCGGTAGTCGGGGATCGTGGGCTGCTTCTTGGTGCCGGAGGCCGGCACGGTAACCACGAACACGCCGTTGTATTCGTGGGTCATCGGGTATTCGCCATCCTGGGTGAGGATGGTCACGGACTTGGCAAGCGGACGCAGCACACGGATTGTGGCGGTGTCGGCATGCTTGCCGATGCCGAGATGCCCGCCGAGAACTCCGTGGGGGTTGTAGAATTCAGCATTGCTCACCGCATCGAGGTCGCCTTGGGCGACAGGCACGGTGACGGTATCTTCCTTGATCTTCGTTTCTTTAGCCATGACCCAAAGTCTACGTGCGTTGGAGTCGAAAACGCTACATTGGCGCGTCGAGAATGGCGAATTCTTGCCCTTTACGGTGTGTTCCCGTGGTTGTGAGCGCTCTCATAGGGGCGGTCCAGACCGCATGGCATAATTATTCGAGTTTGTGTGTAAGCCGTCAGTTCTCGGAGGGTACATGTCTTACAAAGTCGGCGATATGGTCGTCTATCCGCGTCATGGTGCAGCGAAGGTGGAGGCCATTACCGAGCGGACGGTCAAGGGAGTGACGCGCGAATATCTGCAGCTGTCCGTGCTCTCTTCCGATGGTTTGGTCATCAACGTTCCCGTGGACAATGCCAAGAAGGTCGGCGTGCGTGACATCGTCTCCGCATCCGAAGTGGCCAAGGTGTTCGGCATCCTGCGGACCCCGATCATCGAGAAAGAGATGAACTGGTCTCGCCGTTACAAGCTGAACGTCGAAAAGATCGCCACCGGCGATGTCAACAAGATCGCCGAAGTGGTTCGCGATCTCGCCCAGCGCGATGTCGACGAGCACGGCCTGTCCGCAGGCGAGAAGCGTATGCTTACCAAGGCCCGCGCCATTCTGACTTCTGAGATCGCCTTGTCCGAGAAGATCGACGAGGCGGAAGCCCAACGTCTGCTCGACGTGAACCTGGGCTACGAGCCCGCTCAGCCCGGCGACGACAAGCATCACACCGCCGAGCCCGAAGAGGCCGCGGCCGATACCTTGGCTCGCGTCGAAGCCGAGAAGAAGTCCAAGAAGAAGTGATTTGATTGTTGAGGCCCCGGTCGTATCCTTATGCGATGCGCCGGGGCTTCGTGATTCATAATCGTTTGCTGCCGTTCGTCTGGGCAACGCCATCGAAGGGGACTGCATGGGATCTGCAGGAGTGCTGATAGGGCAAGGTTTTGACGCTCACCGTTTTGCGCCTGCCGGCTCAGGCCGTGAACTGTGGATTGCCGGGCTCTACTGGCCGGCGCCTGATTCATGCAGCGAGGCCGATGCCGCCAGATACGAGGGTATCGAGGGTGATTCCGATGGCGATGTGGCCGCGCACGCTCTGATTGACGCCTTGCTTGCCGCCGCCCGATTGGGAGACATTGGTTCACTGTTCGGTGTCGGTGCGGACGCGCATGGTGCCGGAATGCATGGCATCGATATGCTGCAAGAAGTTGTAGCGCGTCTGGCATCCAACGGGTATACGCCGGCATCGGCCTCGGTGGCGATTATCGGCAACCGCCCGAAAATCGGCACGCGCCGCGCTGAAGCCGAAGCCGCCCTGTCTGCGGCGATTGGTTGCCCGGTATCGGTTACCGCCACCACCACCGACCATATGGGATTCACTGGTCGCGGCGAAGGCATCGCCGCCATCGCCAATGCCTTGGTGGAGAAGATATAACAAAGCCCCCGCTATGAATTCGCCAGCGGGGGGCAAGAAAAAATGGATGAGATTACTTCCGCATCGTCTCCACGGCCTTGGCGATAGCCCAGAACAGGGTGGAAAGCGTCACGATGATGAAGCTCGGGGGAGCGGGGAACATCGCCGACAGCACGAGTCCAGCCCAAATCGACACCAGGCACAGCACGCTGGCGATCACCATCGCCTTGAATGGGGAGCCGGCCAGAATATTGGCGGTGGCCGCAGGCGTGATCACCAGTGCGAAAATCAGCAAGGTGCCCACTGCCGGCACGGCGATGGTGACCACACCGGCCATAATCGCCATAAACGCCACGTTCATCAGCCCGATCGGCACACCCTTGGCCTGTGCCACCTGCTCATCCAGCGAGCTGAACAGCAGCGGGCGGTAGATGATGGCCAACAATGCCAGCAGCAGTACGTCGAACACGGCGAAGCCGATGATCTGGCCGGTGGTGATGGTCAGGATCGAGCCGAAGAGGATCGACTGCATCTGCTGGGAGGCGGAACTCGATAATCGCGCAAAGAACAGACCCAGGCCGGTGGCGAAAGCCAGCACGGTGCCGGTGGCGATTTCACGCTCGGAAACGCGCTTGCCCAAAGCGCCGATCACCAGTGCGCCGCCCAGTGCGAACATGCCCATGCCCAGTGACACGGGCAGGCCGAGCAACACCGCGCCGGTCGCGCCCGGCAGACCGATATGGGCCAACGCGTGGGCCGCGAAGGTGGAACGACGGGCGATGGTGAAGTATCCCATGACACCGGCGGCCAGGGCGATGCACAGGCCGGCGATGAAGGCGTTGGTCATGAATGGAGCGGACAGTGTATCCAGCCATTCGGGATCGTACGAAAAGTTGATGGTGCTCATGTCTCTGTATTTTCTCCATGCCTGAGCTGCAGCCCGTTGATGGGCTGTGGATCGGCTAGCTTGATGTTATCGATTCTCGGCGCTGTTGGCGGCATTACCATTGGTGCCGTGCTCGTGATGGTGCAATTGCGCCACTTCGGCTGCCGTGTGCATATCCTGCAGCTGGTCCTGGGGCTCATCCGGCGTCGGGGTCACGAACATGTCGCCCTGCGGAGTGGTGACCACCTGCACCTGTGTGCCGTAGAGGTGGGTGAGCAGGTCGGAGTCGAGCACTTTGTGCATATCGGCGTAGTGCGGGTGACCGTCGAGCAAGTAGACGGCACCGGTCAGAATCGGCAAGAGCATATTGAGATCGTGCGCAACCACTTGGATGGTCATGTTCAGTTCACGGTTCAGCTTGGCCAGCACGTGCACGGTGGCGCGCTGACTGGCCAGATCGAGGTTGGCCAACGGCTCGTCAAGCATCAGCAGTTGTGGGTCGCACACCAACGCCTGGGCGATGGCCACACGCTGGCGCAAACCGCCGGACAGTTCGGACAGACGGTACCGCGCCTTGTCGGCGATGCCGGTGAACTCCATCGCCTCGAGTGCTTTGGCTTTCTGGGCCTTGGTGACGGGGTGGATGCCGAATCGTGTGCCGGTAAGACCCAGCAACACGGATTGTTCGGCGGTGAGATTGGAATCGACATTCGCCACATAGCTTTGCGGCACATATCCGATGCGCTTGTTCATCTCGCCTGCGGGCTTGCCCAGCACGGTCAGGCTGCCATGGCAGAGCGGCAAAAGGCCCAGCTCGGCCCTCATCATCGTGGTTTTGCCGGTGCCGTTGGTGCCGACGATGGACGTGACCGAACCGGTGGGAATGACAAAGGTGCCATGCTGCCAGATGATATGGTCGCCACGCTTGATGGCGGCATCGCTGAACACGACGCAATCGGAAGTTTCACTCATAACGCCCGATTGTGGCAAACGATGCTGACAATCGTTCTCAATATCGTGTACGGATGGTGGTGGCCAAAGAAAAGGGTTGTGCGGCCATCTCGACAATGGCCGCACAACCCTTCTCGTGCAAGGCGTCTATCGGCATCGCATGAATCCGATTGCCGGTGTCCTTTGCTTCTAACTATTTGCCGGAATCGGTCTGATTGTTGCTGGAGGCATCGCCGGAATCGCCATTGGAGGCATCGGCCTTTGCCGAATCCTGAGACGAGTCGCTGGATTCGGCCGCCTTGCACTGACGGATGTACTTGGGCTCCGTGCTGGGGCCGGTGCTGGCCCTGGAATCTTGCGCATTGGCATCATCCGCGGCGGCGTCGTCGGCGCCGGAATCATCGGAATTCGCGTTGCCGTCCGCGGCGTCTTCGCAACCATAGCTCGGATCCACCGCGTCGATGATGGTGTTGATGAGCTGGTTGATCCAAGCGTTCAGCGTGTCGGCATCCTTGGGCATTTGTTCGGAGACGTCGACTACCGGCACATCGGCGCGACCGGCAGCGCCAGTGATCATATTGGTCGCGTCACTGGCCTCCTGCGTGTTGTTGACCAGCACATCCACGCCCTTGTCTTCGATGAGTTTCTGGAAAGACTGCAGGTCCGCGGGCGCCGGTTCGCCGCCGGAAGCGGTCGATTGCGTATACCCCTTGGGCGTCTGATCCTTGAACCCAAGATCGGCCATCAGATAATAGGCCACGGGTTCGGTGGCCGCATAGGTGAGGCCGGAGTGGGATCTGGTGAACTCGGACGCCCATGTTTCCAACGATCTCTCGTCCGCCTGCCATGCCTTGAGCCGGTTCTGGAAGGCCTTCTTCTTGCTGGGGAGTATCTTTATATATGCATCGGTGATAGCCGTGGCCATGCTGGATCGAGCGTCTTTGGAGAACCACAGATGCGGGTTATCGCCCTCCACGGCACCCATGACGGAAGCGGCGGATACGATATTCGTGGTCTTGGTCATCGATTTGGTGGCCCAGGAATCGTAACCCGCACCGTTGGCCACGATGATTTGGGCCTTGGACAGCTTGGCGACATCCGAGGTCTTTGGCTCGAAATCGTGGGCATCCACATTGGTGGAGTTCACGATGGACGTGACTTCCACATCATCGCCGCCCAGCTCGGCGGCCAGCGAGCCCCATTGATTGAGGGAGGCGACCACATTGATCGGCCCGGTCGGTGCGGGAACGCTGGTCTTGTTGTCCGGCTCGGTTTCAGCGGGGGAGGTGGCTGCGCATGCGGCGGCCGCGAACAACAGGACGGCGCTCAGGCCGGCTGCGGCGAGTCGCGTAAGTCGTGTGATTTGAGTCCCCATGGCACGCCTTCTTCGTGAGAGCGAACGATATATAATCCTGACTTGTTCCAACGATAGCCTATCGTTTCGATAGAATGCACCGAAACTACAGGGGAGGGCGTTGATGTCCACGGAAATCGACGGTAAGCGGATTGCGGCCGAAATCAAGACCAACCTTGCCGAGCGAGTGAACAGGCTCAAGGCGCAGGGCATCCAACCAGGGCTGGGCACGCTGCTGGTGGGCGAGGACCCCGGGTCGATGAAGTACGTGGCCGGCAAGCACGCCGATTGCCAGGAAGTGGGCATTACCTCAGTCAAGAAGGAACTGCCGGCGGACGCCAGCTTCGACGACATCGCCGCTGCCGTACGCGAACTCAACGAAGATCCGGCCTGCACCGGGTTCATCGTCCAGCTGCCGTTGCCCAAGGGCATCAACGAGAACGCGATCATCGACATGATCGACCCGGCCAAGGATGCCGACGGCATGCACCCGTACAACCTCGGCGAACTGGTGCTGCATGTGCGCGGCGACATTTCGACGCCGCTGCCTTGCACGCCGCGCGGTGTGCTCGAGCTGCTCGACGCCTATGACATTGATCTGAACGGCAAGGAAGTGTGCGTGCTTGGCCGCGGCATCACCATTGGCCGCACGATTGGCCTTATGCTCACGCGCAACGCCGTCAACGCCACCGTCACCCTGTGTCACACCGGCACCTGGGATGTGGCCGACCACATGCGCCGCGCCGACGTGATCGTCGCCGCAATGGGTTCGGCCGGATTCGTGACGCCCGACAAGATCAAGGACGGCGCCGTGCTGGTCGACGTGGGCGTCAGCCGCGTCTACGACGAAGAAGCCGGTCGCTACCGCATCAAGGGCGACGTGGACAAGGCCTGCTACGACAAGGCATCCGCCTACACCCCCAACCCCGGAGGCGTGGGCCCCATGACCCGAGCCATGCTCCTAGCCAACGTCGTGGAAATGGCCGAACGACACGCCTAGAGTTTCCTAGGAAATTTGGGCAGAGTTGCTTGTATTGTGAATGTCTGTATGCCTGTAAGGGTGTGCGTATAATTGAATATCGAGAAATTATCCATCCACTATTAGAAACCATATATTTACATGGCAGAGAACAACACTGAAGTCACCAAGGTTGCCATCAACGACATCGGCACCGAAGAGGACTTCATCAAGGCAGTCGATTCCACCATCAAGAACTTCGATGATGGTGATCTGGTTGAGGGCACCGTCGTCAAGATCGATCACGACGAAGTCCTCCTGGACATCGGCTACAAGACCGAGGGTGTCATCCCCTCCCGCGAGCTTTCCATCAAGAAGGACGTTGATCCTGACGAAGTCGTCGAGGTCGGCGACACCATCGAGGCCCTTGTCGTCACCAAGGAAGACAAGGAAGGCCGTCTGATTCTGTCCAAGAAGCGTGCCCAGTACGAGCGCGCCTGGGGCGACATCGAGAAGATCAAGGAAGCTGACGGCGTCGTTGAGGGCACCGTCATCGAAGCCGTCAAGGGCGGCCTCATCGTCGACATCGGTCTGCGTGGCTTCCTGCCTGCCTCCCTCGTCGAGATGCGTCGCGTCCGCGACCTCTCCCCGTACATCGGCCAGAAGATCAAGGCCAAGATCCTCGAGCTCGACAAGAACCGCAACAACGTGGTCCTGTCCCGTCGCCAGTACCTCGAGGAGACCCAGTCCGAGGTCCGTGAGACCTTCCTGTCCCAGCTCAAGAAGGGCCAGATCCGTGAGGGCGTGGTGTCCTCCATCGTCAACTTCGGCGCTTTCGTCGATCTGGGCGGCGTTGACGGCCTGATCCACGTTTCCGAGCTGTCCTGGAAGCACATCGACCACCCGTCTGAGGTCGTCAAGGTCGGCGACAAGGTCACCGTCGAGGTGCTCGACGTCGATCTCGACCGTGAGCGTATCTCCCTGTCCCTGAAGGCGACTCAGGAGGATCCGTGGCAGCGCTTCGCTCGCACCCACGTTCCCGGCCAGATCGTCAAGGGCAAGGTCACCAAGATCGTCCAGTTCGGTGTCTTCATCTCCGTCGAGGACGGCATCGAGGGCCTGGTGCACATCTCCGAGCTCGCCAACCGTCACGTCGAGAACCCGGAGACCGTGGTCAAGCCGGGCGAGGCCGTGTTCGTCAAGGTGATCGACGTCGACCTTGATCGTCGCCGCATCTCCCTGTCCCTCAAGCAGGCCAACGACTCCGTTGACCCGGCTTCCGAGGACTTCGATCCGGCCATCTACGGCATGCCGGCCGAGTACGACGAGCAGGGCAACTACAAGTACCCCGAAGGCTTCGACCCGAACACCAACGAGTGGATCGCTGGTTACGAGAAGCAGCGCGAGGAGTGGGAGTCTCAGTACGCCGCCGCTCACGAGCTGTGGGAGGAGCACAAGGAGTTCGTGGCCAAGGAGCTGGAGAACGCTGCCGAATCCGCAGCCGCCGATGGCCAGGGCCCGAAGGAAGAGAAGCCGGTCGAAGAGACCTCCAACTACTCTTCCGCTGCTCCGGCTACCGGTACCCTCGCCGACTCCGATCAGCTCGCCGCCCTGCGCGACCAGCTGCTCGGCAAGTGAGTTTGCCATCAGGCGACTGACGCCTGGCGTATAGTCAAAACCCGGTCTCGCTTCGGCGGGCCGGGTTTTGCCGTTGCGTGCACGAAGAAACATGGCATGATGGGGAGCATGGTTCGAATAGGATTGACCGGCGGCATTGCGGCGGGCAAAAGCACGGTGTCCGCAAGACTGCGGGAGCTCGGCGCGACACTCATCGACTACGACGAGCTCGCGCGCCGAGTGGTGGAACCGGGCGGCGTCGGCCTTCGTCGTATAGCGCGGTGTTTCGGCCCCGATGCGCTGACCGATCAGGGGCGGCTCAACCGACGATGGATCGCCGAGCATGTGTTCGCCGGGCCCGACTCGGAACGGTTGCGGAGGAAACTGGACGATATCGAGCATCCGTTGATCTATGATCTTGCGTTGTCGCGGGAGCGGCAGGCGGTCGCGGACAATCCGGATGCCATGGTCGTACATGATGTTCCGCTGTTAGCGGAAGTTCTGGACGCCATGCCCATGCGATTCGACCATATCGTCACCGTCGAGGCGCCCGAACAAGTGCGGGTCGACAGAATGGTGTCGACCCGCGGCATGACGCGAGATGATGCGCTTGCGCGCATCCGCCACCAGTCCAGCCCGGAACAACGCCGTGCCATAGCCGACGTGGTGATCGACTCCACGCAGCCGATGAATCGAATGCTCGAAGCCGTCGATGCGTTGTACGAACGGTGGCTGGCGAAATCATAATGCGATGATGCGGTCGGCGAGGGCCGCGGTCTCCTCGTTGTGCGTCGTGTAGATCACGATCGCTCCGTTGTCGGCGAAATCACGCAGGTGACGCATGACCATGGTGCGGTTATCGGCATCGAGGGCCGCTGTTGGCTCGTCCGCCAGTATGACGCGCAGCGATCGACGGATGAGAAGCCTCGCGATTGCGACTCGTTGTTGTTCGCCTCCACTGAGTGTGTAGATCGGTCTGTTGCCGTAGCCCGTCAGATTCACGGCCCGCAAGGCGCGTCTGATGAGCCGGCTTCTGTCTGCCGATGGTATTCCGACGCTGCGCAGAGCCAGAATCAGATTTTTGTTCACCGTCCATTGCTCCACCAGGGCGTAATTCTGGAACATGAATCCCATGACGTTGCGGTGCATGAGCCGTCGGCCCTTTCTGGAGGAAATTGTTTGCCCATCATAGGTGATTGTTCCTGAGCTTGGCTCTTCCAGAAAACCCAGAATATTCAACAAAGTGGTTTTGCCGCATCCGCTTTCTCCGGTCAGGGCAACCATGTCACCGGGGCTGAACGTCAGGTCCAGTCCTTTCCATAAGGTGCGATTTCCAATGTGTTGTGTCAGATGTGATGCCTTCAATATTCCGGCTTCTAGTGCGGTAATGTTCATAATATCTAGCCTTTGTATTGAGAATGGACCGGAATCAGGGATGTTTAATGCTGTCTGCGCGAAGCAGAGCGTCATAAATAATATGTGTGATGATTACCGTGATGAAGAAGAGGCCGAAGACAATCGCCATGAAAACGCGATTGCATCGTCCTGCAGCTGACAGGGTTAATAAGGATGCCGAACATAATGCAACAGAACATATGACAACAGGTCTAAATCGAAGATAGGCGCGTGCTCCATGGATGAATTCGACGAACATCGAGCGTCTTCGAATGGTACATAGAAGAAGCGAAATTATAATACCCATTCCAATGGTGCAGATAGAAGAAATGACGGCAATAAGAGTGAAGAAAGCCGTCTCTTGAATGTCTTTTTGTAATCGTGTCCAAAGTTCATCGCGTGGTTTGACCGCTGACGCTACAAGGTCGAGTGCCCCATCATTGTGTAGTTCTTCAATAATTTGATCCCTTGAATTGTAGGTAAAGATCATGCCTCCTGTAGAGGTCATGGCCATAGCTGTCACTCCGTCAAGTAGCGTTGGATTCATGACAAGGACGGGAGCTTGTGACTGGTCATTGCCTGCACGTGCATTAAATGCATTTGGTTGAGCATTGCTGCTCTTGCTTCTTATTTTGATGTCATCTTTGTTTAGTGATAAAGGTGTCTGGCCTCCAATAGTTGGATTTTCTCTAAGCTCCCTAAGGAAGTTATATGTGGCTATGATGCTGCCTTTCAACGTATCTTCGTTCCAACTCGTGCCTGTGTTCATAATCAAGGTAACGGGTTTCAGTGAGTCGGTATCCTCAATAAGATGCTGTTCTTGTGCGGTATATGGATCCATGATGATGCACGTCGAATTTGGGTTTCCGGAATAATCCGTCCAAGTGCATCCGTCTTCAAATGAGGAGAGACGGATTCTATCTGCCGCGAGAGAATGGTTAAGGAAGGTGTCCCATGCGGGCATGTAGGCTTCCCGGGAGTTATTATCGGTATACCATAGCTGCAATTGAAAGCCATCAGGGAAAACCTGTGCGTGCGATAGGGTCTCTGTGGAATGCTGCATTTGTTGACGTTTCTCTAATGAATTCTGGAATGTGAGAGTGGAAATACACAGCATGATGACCGTCAGGAAGCAGCCGATTGTCATCAGGAAACGAAGTGGTCTTTATCCCTTAATTTGCGCAATGATGCCGGGAACCAGTATGCGTACAATGAGGATGACTCCTGCTGACAGCGACGCTGAGATAATGGCTGTCAATAGTAAAATTCCCAACAGTATGATACCGGCAAAACCGAACGGTGAAGCATGCGGCCAAAACATCGCTCCTACGGCGATCCATGCTAGCCATCCCAGAACAGTGGAAACCATTATGAAAATCACGTGACGAACGCATTGCCGGAAGATGATAACTGACTGATGCATGCCATGTATGGATTGGATTGCGCAGATCCTTGAGGAAACGGATGCGGATAGGGCGGCCGAAACGCATATCAACAGCATTCCGGCGATGACAATACCTGATAGTGAATCGGAGAAGAAATCTTTAAGGAGAAGCGTTACGCTGATTTCTCGCTGTTGGATAAGTTTGAATCCAGAGTTTTGTATGGCGGATACCGCCTCTGCCGTTTGTAGGGCATCACCATATATCAACCATCGGCCGAGCGAGTTGATGAGTGCGTCGCCATGGCGTACCTTAGTACGTTCATTGAATCCATAATCTGGATAGATTTGATTTGCCGGGAAAAGGGCCTTGTCATCTGTTGTTTCAAAAACGGTGAGGATCCGTTCGTTGCCTCCTTTTGGCTGGGATTCGAAGGTGACTCGGGCAAGAGTGACACGGTGTTGCGAAGCTATCTCGAGCAGATTCTGTAGCGTGTTCCCCTTCGCGTCAGAAATGAGAATTTCTTGACTTGGGCCTGAAGGATAGGTTTCCTCGCAATTCTGCGCGTACAAGCCGCCTGTGGCAATCGCCAGCACGAGAGCCAAAATGGTGCTGATTTTGTATAACCAATGCATCGTGTATTCCATCTTGCGATAAAACTGGCGCGTTTCAATTCCTCTATGGAGAAGAAATCGCGCCAGGGAACCTTTGGATTCGCTTCTGTTTAATGGGTGGTTCCATATTGCCATGTGCCGCCGTAGGGATATGAAACATTGACGGTGCTGATGCCGGCATCCCTATCTGTGGGAACGCTGCAGGAGACCTTTGCTGAAGTACCGACTTCATTGGCGTTTGCGGGAATGATAAGTGTTCCGCTTGTGCCGAGGGCAAGCGTTGCCGCCAGTAGGCCCCCGGTGATTTTCTTTGCGATCATGAGTGCTCCTTGTTCTTCATTGCGCGGCTGTTTTGCTGCATGCAACACGGTAAGGTGCCGATGAGGAGCGAACAAAGTCTGTGTGACGGGAATCGTCACAGTGTTACGATTGCGTTTGACGGAGACAATTTCGGGAGGGGCGCTTATGAGGAACGGATGCCCGATTCGGCTTGCCTTGGTGGACAACGATCGTTGCTCCGCGGAGATGATGGCTTTGCTTATCGGCAGGACGATTCCCGAGGCGCATATGCTATGGGTTACGGATAATCCCGGTCTTGCCTTGGAACGTTGTCTGTTCGATCCGCGGAAGCCGGACATCCTCATTTGCGATTTCATGATGGACGGGCTGAACGGAGTGCGGCTGACGGAACGTATTCGACAGCGGAACGTGCAGGTTGGCGTCATCGTCGTCACTTCGTATGACTTGGCAACCTATGGTGAGGATATCGCGTGTTGCGGAGCCCAAGCGTTGATTTCGAAAAGGAATTTCGCAGCGACCATACGCGAGGCGGTCAAATCGGTGTTCGACGGGGGAACATACCCTCATGGTTGGGGTTTGCATAGCCTTGAAGAGACATTACATACGGTGGATGCCGCACAGCCGGAAGCGGATGGTGCCAGGCTCTTCTCCGATCGAGAACTGGCGGTGTTGCGTCTCTATGCACATCATGTACCGACCGTTGAAATTGCGCGCCGCCTGGGAATCGGTGTCGAAACTGTGTACAGCTATGTGAAACGAGCCATGCGCAAGGTCGGGGTGACGGGGCGCGGCGAACTCCTTAATTACTGTGAGCGATACCATGTTCTGTGACGGCAGCCGTTTTCTTAGGTGTCGCTTCCGCGATTTCGGGAAGTCCCGGCATGGCGAAAAGATCGCGGCGCTAGCCTGTGCCTTGTGCATAGCCGCTGACACGATCATCGAATCGTGTACCAAACCGGTTTGGGATGCGTGGGCCCTGTGGGTGGGTCTGTTGTTCGTCATCCTGTCGTTGCTCTGCGCGGCATTCCCGTTCGGCGGCAATATCGCGCTGGCGATCTCATGGTGCGTGGTGTTCCCCTTGCCGGTGGATCTGTCCATGTCGGTGAGCGTGGTGATAGCCGAGCCATTAATCGTCCTCTCCTATCAACGCATATGGTG